>JAVCCI010000015.1 GCA_030765555.1 Candidatus Kappaea frigidicola | reverse complement strand
TAAACTGAATTTGTAGAATTATGCCAATTTATTGCTATTGAACAGGATAAGTCATAAATAGAAGGTAGGAAAGACCCATGAAACAGATTAAGATTGGTTTAATTGGTTTTGGAACCATAGGTAGAGCAGTTTATAGCGGCCTTAAGAAGAATGGCTCCATATTATCAGCTAATTTAGGCGCAAAGGTAGTTTTGAAAAGCCTCTGTGATAGGGATAGGTCTGTCTTTAAAGAATCTAAAGTAAATAAGAAATTAATTAAGAAAAATGCTTATGAAATAATCAATGATCCTGATATAGATATTGTTATAGAGTTAATCGGAGGTATTAAACCAGCAAAAGATTTTATCATTAAGGCTTTAAAAAATAAAAAATATGTGATTACTGCAAATAAAGCTCTTCTTTCAGTTGATAAAAAAGAAATATTTAAGGTTGCCCACGATAACGGTGTAGCTGTTTTCTTTGAAGCTTCTGTTCTAGCGGGAGTGCCGGTTATAAAGGTGTTGCGCGAGAGTCTGATAGCTAATTCGGTGAAGAGTATTAAGGGGATAATCAATGGAACTTCCAACTATATTTTAAGTGCTATGTATGAGAAGGGGATTAGCTTTAAGGTAGCATTAAAAGAAGCTCAAGAAAAGGGTTATGCCGAAAGGAATTATTCCCTAGATGTTGATGGTCATGATTCAGCACATAAGTTAGCTATTATGTCGTCATTGGCTTTTTCATGTGATATAAAACCTGATGATATTTACGTTGAAGGTATTTCAAATATTTCTAATGATGATGTAAAGTTTGCAAAAGAATTTGGCTATTGTATAAAGTTGCTGGCTGTAGCTAAAAGCCACAAAGATTCTATTGAGGTCAGAGTGCAACCAGCACTACTTCCTAAGGAGCATATGCTCTCTAATGTTAATGAAGCCTATAATGCGGTTTATCTGAAATCCGATATGGCTCAGGACATCTTTCTTTATGGTCAAGGGGCTGGAGGAAGTTCAACTTCTTCCGGTGTTCTAAGTGATGTTGCAGATGCTGTAAGTTGTATTTTAGCTAAAGATGTTTTAAAGGCCTATCAGGTTGATATTTTCTCTGGTGCTAAAAAGAAGCTTAGGCAAGCTAGTCAAGTTGAGTCGTCTTACTATGTAAGATTTATGGCCGTTGATACTCCTGGAGTTTTAGCGAAGATATCTGGTATTTTAGCTAAGCATAAAGTGAGTATAGCTTCAGTGATGCAGAAATCTAGGGATAGAGTAAAGGCAGTACCTATCATCATGCTTACTCATCAAGTTAAAGAGGCTGACTTGAATAATGCTATAAATGAAATAGATAAGAAAAAAATTATAATGAAACGTTCTGTTGTAATTAAAATGGAAAAGGAAGGATAATATGAGTATTAAGGGCGTAATTGAGCGCTATAAAGAATACTTACCTGTAACTGAAAAAACTCCTATTATTACTTTATGTGAAGGTAATACTCCTTTGGTTAGGGCTGACTTTTTAGAGAAAATGCTTAACTTGAAGGCGAAAGTTTACTTAAAGTTTGAGGGACAAAACCCAACTGGTTCTTTTAAGGACAGGGGCATGACCGTGGCTGTTTCAAAAGCAAAAGAAGAAGGGATGCAGGCGGTGATGTGTGCCTCAACCGGGAATACTTCTGCTTCAGCTTCAGCCTATGCTGCTCGGGCAGGCATGAAAAGTTTTGTAGTAATCCCAGAAGGTAATATAGCTTTAGGGAAATTAGCTCAGGCTCTTATTCATGGAGCAACTGTAATTGCTATAAATGGTAATTTTGATGAAGCCCTTAAGTTAGTTAGAGAAATTACAGATGAGTATCCCGTGGCTTTGGTGAATTCAATTAACCCTTATAGGATAGAAGGCCAGAAGTCTGGTTCTTTTGAGATATGTGATGATTTAGGTTGTGCTCCGGACTATCATTTTATACCTGTGGGTAATGCAGGTAATATTACTGCTTATTGGAAAGGATATAAAGAATACAAGGATGCTGGTAAAATTAGTAATCTGCCAAAGATGATGGGTTTTCAGGCTGCAGGAGCATGTCCAATAGTTGAAGGCAGGATATTTGAGCATCCGGAAACTATAGCAACTGCTATTAGAATAGGAAACCCAGCGAGCTGGAAAATGGCAGAGGCAGCCAGAGATGAGTCGGGTGGTATGATTGATAAAGTAACTGATGATGAAATAGTTGAGGCTTATAAGATTTTAGCTAAAAAGATAGGTGTTTTTTGTGAGCCAGCTTCAGCTGCTTCTGTTGCAGGATTAATTAAAACTCTAAACTTAGGTTATTTTAACAAAGAAGATAATGGTAAAGAAATAAAGATAGTTTGTATATTAACTGGTCATGGTTTAAAAGACCCTGATAGAGCTATAAAAATTATTGAAAGACCACAACCAGTTGATGCGGATAAGAATGCTATATTAAAAATTATGGGTTATTGAAATGAAATATATTGTTATTGTAGCCGACGGAATGTCTGATTATCCACTAGAAGAATTAGAAGGCAGAACCCCCCTAGAAAAGGCTAAGACTCCTAATATGGATTATATAGCTAAGAAGGGACAGGTTGGTCGAGCTAGCATGGTTCCTCGGGGCATGCCGCCAGGAAGTGATGTGGCTAATCTTTCAATATTTGGATATAATCCTAAAGAATATTATACGGGTCGTGGTCCCATTGAAGCGGCTAATTTAGGGATTAAATTATCCGCAGGTGAGGTCGCTTTCAGGTGCAACTTGGTAACTATATCAGGAGAGATAATGACCGATTATAGTTCAGGTCATATCTCAACTAAAGAAGCGAGTATGATAATTGATATATTAAATCAGAGATTGGCAAATAAATATATTCAGTTTTATTGTGGGACGAGTTATCGGCATATACTGTGTATTAAGCCGATGTCTAAGTATCCTAAGTTTACAGCTCATTGTGCGCCGCCACATGATATTACCGGCAAAGAAATATCTCGTTATTTACCAGATGGTCCAGGTGATCAATTTTTAATTGACTTGATGGAAATGTCTAATAATATTTTGATGAATCATGAGGTTAATCAGGTAAGAGTTGATTTGAAAGAAAACCCTGCAAATATGATTTGGCTTTGGGGTCAAGGGCAAAAACCTAATATACCTAGTTTTTATTCACGTTTTAAGATCAAGGGGTCAGTAATTTCAGCGGTTGATCTAATTAAAGGCATGGGACGATTGATGGGCTTGTCAGTAGTTGATGTGCCTAATATAACCGGATATTATGATACTGATTATGCAGCGAAAGCTGATTATGCCCTTAAATCATTGGAAGAAAAAGATTTTGTATTAATTCATGTTGAAGCTCCGGATGAGGCAAGCCATAACGGTGATTTAAGAGAAAAGATAGCTGCCATTGAGAACATTGATAAAGAGATAGTATCTAAGTGTATTGATTATATGAAGAAGCGGGGTAATTGTAGATTGCTGGTTTTACCTGATCATCCGACACCCGTAAAGCTTAGAACTCATACTCGAGACGCGATTTGTTACACAATGTGTGGCGAAGGAATTGCGGCTGATAATAACATGAGCTATAGTGAGTATATCAGTAAAAACAGTGAACACAATTTTAAAGATGGCTATAAGTTGATGGAAGCATTTATCTAAAAATCGTTCTCTGTATTTATTTGTTCTAAGGTTTGTAATTTTTTGTCGTTTATTTTGTAATGGAAGAATATAAAGAGAGGTTATTTAAAAATGCCTAAGTTAGTTGTGCAGAAATTTGGCGGCTCATCTGTAGCTACTGTTGATAGAATTAAAAAAATTGCCCAAAAAGTTGTTAAAACTCACAAAAGTGGAGCTAATGTTGTTGTAGTAGTTTCTGCTTTAGGAGATACAACAGATAATCTTATTAGCTTAGCTCATCAGATTGATTTAAGTCCTAGTGAACGAGAGATGGATATGCTTATATCAACTGGAGAGCAAGTATCAGTTTCTCTTTTGGCAATGGCTATACATAAATTAGGTAAGGAAGCCGTTTCGTTAACTGGTGCGCAGGTTGGTATTTTTACGGATTCAGTTCATACTAAAGCTAGAATTATTGATATTCACACTAAGAGAATAAAAGAAGAATTGAAGAATAAAAGAATCGTTATTGTTGCTGGGTTTCAAGGAGTCAGTTCGGATGCTAATATTACGACTTTGGGACGCGGTGGTTCTGATTTAACAGCTGTTGCCTTAGCGAAAGCTCTTAAGGCTGATGTTTGTGAGATTTATACGGATGTCAAAGGTGTTTATACTGCTGATCCGAGAATTGTTTTAAATGCAAGAAAGATATCTGTTATTAGCTATGATGAAATGTTGGAGCTAGCTTCTTTAGGGGCGCAGATTATGCAGTCGCGCTCAATTGAAGTTGCTAAAAAATTTAAAATACCATTGCATGTGCGCTCTAGTTTTTCAAATTGTGAGGGTACTCGCATCATCAAGGAGGTTAAAATGATGGAGGGTGTTTTAGTAAGCGGTGTAGCTATAAACAAAAATGAAGCAAAGGTGACTATATGTGATGTGCCTGATAAGCCAGGCGTGGCTGCTCTTATCTTTAAATCAATAGCAGATGCTAATATTAATATTGATATGATTGTTCAGAATATATCAAGGACAGGATTTACTGACATTTCATTTACAGTTGATAAGATAGATTTAAATAAAGCCACAAAAGTTATAAAATCATTAATCTCAAAAGTTAAAGCTGGAGATGTTTTGCAGGATAAGGATATTGCAAAAATATCGATTGTAGGTGTTGGTATGAAGAGTCATTCAGGAGTGGCTGCGAAAATGTTTGGAAGTTTAGGTAAAGCAAAAATAAATATCGAAATGATTTCAACTTCTGAAATTAAAGTTTCCTGTGTTATTAGAAAAGGCAAAGGTCAACAGGCTTTAAAAATACTTCATAAAGAATTTGGGCTTGGTAAGAAATTAAGTTCAAAGAAATAAAGGGGGTTAAGATATGTCCCGTGTATTTATTTACGATACAAGTTTACGTGATGGCGCTCAGGCTGAAGGGGTAAGTTTTTCTTCAAGGGATAAACTTCAAATAGCTGCTAAGTTAGCTGAGCTAGGTGTTGATTTTATTGAAGGTGGCTGGCCTGGTTCGAATCCAAAAGATATAGATTTCTTTAAGCAGGCTAAGAAAATTAAACTAGGCAAAACACAATTGGTTGCCTTTGGTTCTACCAGGAGACCACATAAAAAGGTGCATCAAGACACTATTTTAAAATCGCTTTTAGAAGCTAAAACTAAATATATTACCATTTTTGGTAAAAGCTCCGCCATGCAAGTGAAAGATGTTTTAAGAACTTCATTAGAAGAGAACCTGAAGATGATAAGTGAAAGTATCACTTTTTTAAGGAAAAAGGGAAAAAAAGTTTTTTTTGATGCTGAGCACTTCTTTGATGGTTTTAAGGAGAATGCTGAGTATGCGCTTGAAGTAGTTAAGACAGCAGAAGCTGCCGGAGCCGAAGCAGTTGTTTTATGTGATACTAACGGAGGCACTTTAACAAGCGAAGTTTATGAGATTATAAGTATCTTAAAGGAAGAAACTAATGTTGATTTAGGAATCCACACTCACAATGATAATGGAATGGCTGTTGCGAATTCAGTAACGGCAGTTGAAGCAGGCTGTAATCATATTCAAGGGACTATCAACGGTATAGGTGAGCGTTGTGGCAATGCAGATTTATGCGCCATCATACCATCGATTGAGCTTAAGCTTGAAGACAAATGTCTGCCTAAGGGTAAATTAAAGGAAGTAACTGAAGTATCCAGATATATAAGTGAGGTATGCAATCTCAAGCAGAGAAGCGATCAGCCTTATGTGGGAACAAGTGCTTTTGCGCATAAAGCTGGAGTGCATGTTAATGCGGTAATGAAAAAACCAGAATCCTATGAGCATGTTGTGCCAGAAAAAGTAGGTAATAAAAGAAGATTCATAATCTCTGAATTAGCTGGAAAGAGCAGCATAATTAATAAAGCTAAGGAGTTGAATATAGATTTAGATAAAGATACGCCAAAAACAAGAGAAATATTAAATATGCTTCAGAATATGGAGCATGAAGGTTACCATTTTGAAGCGGGGGAAGCATCTTTTGAGCTTTTGATGAAAAGGTTAATGAAGAAATATAAGCCGTTTTTTGATTTAGAAGCTTTCAGAGTTATCAATGAAAAAAGAATAAACCCAAAAACTAGTAAGCCTGAACTTTTTTCAGAGGCGGCAATTAAGATGAGAGTTAAAGGAGTGCTTGAGCATACAGCTTCAGAGGGAGATGGTCCGGTAAATGCTCTTGACAATGCTTTAAGAAAAGCTCTGGAAGGTTTTTATCCATCTCTAAAGAAAATGCATTTAACTGACTTTAAAGTAAGGGTCTTAGATCAGAAGGCTGGCACTGAAGCTAAAGTTAGGGTTCTTATTCAGTCGCAGGATGAAGAATCTATTTGGTCAACAGTTGGAGTTTCTGAAGATGTCATTGAAGCTAGTTGGCAGGCTTTAGTTGATAGTTTTGAATACAAATTGCTAAAAGACAAAAAGAAGAAATAATTATTTTTTATGGATAATTTATCTACTCGTTATAATCCCAAGGATGTTGAAGATAAGTGGCTTGATCTATGGAGTAAGAATAGCTGTTTTCATCAAGAGAAAGATGAGACAAAAGAACCTTACTGTATTGTGATTCCACCACCCAATGTAACAGGTATTTTGCATATGGGGCATGCCTTAAATAATACCCTGCAGGATATATTAATCAGGCGTAAAAGAATGCAGGGTTATGCCGCACTCTGGGTGCCAGGAACTGATCATGCGGGTATTGCTACTCAGAATGTGGTTGAACGTTCTTTAGCAAAAGAGGGAAAGACTCGTCATGATTTAGGTAGGGATGAGTTTATAAAGAAAGCCTGGGAGTGGACTAATGCTCATGGCGGTACAATTATTAAGCAATTAAAAAAAATGGGTTGTAGTTGCGATTGGCAAAGGGAAAGATTCACCCTTGATGAAGATTACTCAGCTGCAGTGAACGAGGTATTTATTAAATTATACAAGGATGACTTGGTTTATAAGGGTAGTTATATAATTAACTGGTGTCCTCGTTGTCAAAGTGCTTTAAGTGATGAGGAAGCTCCCCATAAAGAATTACAGGGAAATTTATATCATATTAAGTACCCTCTTAAAGATTCCTCAGAATTTGTAACTGTGGCAACTACGCGGCCAGAGACGATGTTTGGAGATACGGCTTTAGCTGTTAATCCAGATGATAAGCGCTATAAAGATTTAATTGCTAAGACAGCCGTATTGCCTATAGCCAAAAGAGAAATAAAGATTATATCTGATGGATTTGTAGATCCTGAATTTGGAACTGGTATTGTTAAGGTTACTCCCTTGCATGACCCTAATGATTACGATATGGGTTGTAGGCATAAATTAGAAGGGATACTATGTATTAATTCCGATGGGACTATGAATGCAAATGCTACAGATGCTTATGATGGCCTTGATAGATTTGAAGCTAGGGAAGCTCTAATTGAAGACTTAAAGGAAAGAAAGCTTCTGGAAAAAGTTGAACCTCATATACATGCTGTAGGCCATTGTTATAGGTGTCATACTGTTATTGAGCCGTATTTTTCTGAGCAGTGGTTTGTAAGAATGGGACCTTTGGCTAAACCGGGGGCAAAAGAAGCCGCAAAAGGCAATATTAAATTCTATCCAGAGCGATGGTATAAAATTTATGACAACTGGATGCAGAATATAAGAGATTGGTGTATTTCAAGGCAGATTTGGTGGGGTCATAGAATACCGGCTTGGTATTGCAGTGATTGTTTTAAGAAATATACTCAGAGTAAACAAAGCCTAAAAGTTACTTTACCGGTTGAATTTTCTTATGAAGAAATGGGAATGATTGGTGTTGGCGAAAAACCAGATAAGTGTCCTAGGTGTGGGTGTAGTGAAATTTTTCAAGACCCAGATGTTCTTGATACTTGGTTTAGCTCATGGTTATGGCCTTTTGCTACTTTAGGTTGGCCCAAAGAAACAGAAGATCTTACGTATTTTTATCCGACATCTACATTGGTAACTGCTTCGGAAATTATCTTTTTCTGGGTAGCTAGGATGATTATGTCAGGTCTTAAATTTATGAAAAAGATTCCATTTTCTAATGTTTATATCCATGGAACAGTTAGAGATGATATAGGTCGTAAAATGAGTAAGTCCCTAGGTAATGCTATAGATCCCCTTGAGGTCATAGAGAAGCATGGAGCGGATGCCTTGAGGTTTAGCTTGATATCATTACCTGGTGAGGACTTGTATTTGGCAGAAAGCAAATTTGAGTTTGGAAGAAATTTAATGAATAAACTCTGGAATGCTTCTAGATTTATTCTGATGAATTTAAATAATAGTTTATTAGAAAATTATACACTTGATGATATAAGTAAAAAGTTGCAGCAGGAAGACGGCTATTTGGCTGAGAAATGGATAATTTCTCAATTAAGTACATTCATAAAAGAAATTGATGAATCTATAGATAGTTTTAGATTTCATGAGGCATCAACTAAATTATATGATTTCTTTTGGCATAAATTGTGTGATTGGTATATTGAATTAGCTAAGTCGCATATTGATGATAAGTTAACTCAAAATGTTCTTTATCTTGTTTTGAAATGTTCATTAAAACTCTTTCATCCGTTTGT
>JAVCCI010000029.1 GCA_030765555.1 Candidatus Kappaea frigidicola | reverse complement strand
GTTTCATCAATAGCCTTCTTATCTGTAATATTACCTGGATTAATCCTTATTTTATCAACTCCACTCTTAATTGAGAGTAAAGCTAAGCGGTAATCAAAATGAATATCCGCAATAAGAGGTATTTTAACCTTTTTCTTTATTTTTGATAATGCCTTAGCTTGCTCCTCGGTTTTAACAGCCAGACGCACAAGCTCACAGCCAGCTTTCTCCATTTCTTTTATCTGAGCAACTACAGCTGCAATTTTTTCTGTAGAAATTTTAGTCATACCCTGAATAACAATAGGTTTATTACCGCCTATTTTCACCTTACCTACAGATATTATTTTTGACTTTCTGCGTTTAATCATTTCTTATCAGTTTCAATTTCTTCTTGTGTTAATGCGGCCTCTTTTTTAGACTGGTGAGCTTTGTAGAGACGAGTGACATCATTTAAAGTAATATATAGAATAAGTATTATAAGTAAAGAAAAACCCACAATAATAATTTTTTCTTTAATTTTAGTACTTATTTTTATTCTAAAAATCTTCTCAATAGCTAAAAATATAACGTGCCCGCCATCAAGTGCTGGAAAAGGCATTAAATTAATAAATGCTAAATTTATATTTATCAGGATAAAAAACATGATAACATTTAAAAAACCTGTCTGGATAATGTCTTTAGTAATTGCCACGATACCTACCGGACCCATAGCTGAATCTTTAATGGGTAATTTACCACTAATCAGCATCCAGATACCTTCAAGCATTTTAACACTCAGTTCTCCAGTAAAAATAATGCCCCCAAATGCGTAATCCTTCCAAGACATCTCTTCCTTTTCAAAATAGAGGCTAGGAGCAATATTTATACCCATAACAACTTTTTTATACTCACTATTATATATCGGAATAACACTTGCAGTTAATAATTTACTACCTCTTTTATAACTAACTTTCACTTCTTGGTCATCTTTATCACTAAGATAACCCAATAAATCATCAACTGAATTTATTGATTGATTATCTACTTTAAGAATTACATCAGCTGTTTTTAAGCCTGCTGCTTGTGCTGGTGAACCCTCGCTAACTCCAGCAATATAAAGCTTACTAAGTGGTTTTCCCATTACAGCTATCACTATAGATAATAGTAATACAGCAGTTATTATCTGCATACCTACACCACCAATAAAAACCATAAACTTCTGCCACGTTCTTATTTCTTCAAAGGTTTTCAGGTTATATTTTTTAATATCACCCTCTTCTTCTTTAGTTAACTCAGCACTTTCCCCTTCCATTCCGGGCATGCGCACATAACCACCGATTAAAGGTATCCATGAAATCTGATATTCAGTTTCTTTCTTTTTAAACGCCACCATTTTAGGTCCCCAGCCTATAGAAAACTTCGATACACTACAACCAGATAGTTTACCCACAATATAATGACCAAACTCATGAATAAGAATAATAAGACCAAATATTATAACTGCTAAAATAACACCTAACATGTTGAGCTTAACCTTTCTACTATTTTTTCTGCCTCTAAGCGAGATTGGTTATTGACTGAGAGTATATCATTAAGATTATACTTTTTTAACGGTTTGTGTCGCTTCATTGTCTTTTCTATTATTTTTGATATATCAGTAAATCTAATCCTTTTATCTAAAAAAGCCCAGACGGCAATTTCATTAGCTGCATTTAAAACTATAGGATAAGTATAGCCTTTTTTAGCTGCCTGATAAGCCAATTTTAAACATGGAAATTTACCTGTATCAGCCTTAAAAAAAGTCATTATATTATTTTTTATAAAATCAACTTTTTTAGTTACCGCTCTAAGTCTCTTTGGATAAGAAAGCGCATATTCTATTGGTAACTTCATATCAGGACATGCTATTTGAGCAAGGATACTACTATCAGAAAACTCAACCATAGAATGAATAAGCGCCTCCGGATGAATTAAGACTTCAATTCTATCTAAGGGTATATTAAATAAATGCATAGCCTCTATAACCTCTAAACCCTTATTCATTAAAGTAGCAGAATCAATGGTAATCTTTTTTCCCATAGACCACTTAGGATGATTTAACGCCTGACTAGGAGTAATATTTCTTAATTTACTTTTAGGTGTCTTCCTCAAAGAGCCACCCGAACCTGTTAAATATATCTTTGTAGGCTTATATTCTTTTCCTTCAAGGCATTGAAATATAGCACTATGTTCAGAATCAACAGGGATAATAGTCGCTTTATGTTTTTTAGCTAAGTCCATAACCATTCTACCAGCCATAACTAAAGATTCTTTATTGGCTAAAGCTATGGTTTTTGAATGCTTTGTTGCTTCAATTAACGGTAACAAAGCTGAGGCCCCAGAGATAGCCATGATAATTATATCAATATCTTTTCTTTTGGCTAGATTAATTACTGCTTGATCACCTGCATAAAATTTAGTCTTTAATGTACCAATATTATCTTTAATTGTCTCTGCAGCCTTCAAATCTGCCATAACAGCATAATCAGGCCTATACTCTTTTATTTGTGCAAGAAACTTTTTTGATTGCCTGCAAGCCACAAGAGCTTTTATTTCAAAATCGTCCTTGAAGCATTTGAGCACACCAAGAGCACTCTCACCAATCGAACCCGTTGAACCGAAAATAGCAACATTTTTTATTTTTTTCATAATAATATATTCTATAAAGTGTACTTGAGATATAAATAAACTACTGGCGCGGAAAATAGAATACTATCTAATATATCAAGCACGCCACCTTGATTAGGTATGAGATTACCAGAATCCTTAACTACACAGTCGCGTTTTATAAGAGACTCTGATAAATCTCCCAGCTGTGCTGTTAAGCCAACTAAAACACCTAGAACCAGAAGGTGATATACTGATATATTAGGAAGATATATCTTACTTGAAAAGGCAACTAGGATGCTACAACAAAATCCACCAATTGCCCCTTCAATGGACTTATTAGGACTAATTTCTTTTAAGAGTTTGTGCTTACCAAAACTCTTACCTATAAAATATGCCCCTGCATCAGACGCTTTACAAACTAAAAGCGCAAATAAAACTAAAAGACCACCTTCTTCTAATTGTCTAATTTTTAAAAGATAACTGCCGAGCCAACTTATATATATAACTCCAAAAACCGTAGTTGAAATTCCCAATATTGCATCCGTATGATTCTTTTTAGAAAACTCTAAAACAAAAAATAATACAAATGCTAACAAAATAAATGCCAATACCCATTCTTCTACCGGTTTTAAAATAATGAGCGGAATAATTAAGCCCATGAAAATACCTGTTTTTTTATAAACCGGAACGCTTTTTTTAAGTATCATGTCAAAAAATTCATTCAATGCCAAACCAATAAAAAGCATCAACCATATCATAAAAGCCCAGGAAGGCCAAATAAAAACTGCAACTAATGTCATAACAATAAGAATGCTATTAATTACTATTCTTTTAATTAGATTTTCAGACATCACCATATCTTCTTTCTCTTTTCTGAAAATCAGAAATTATTTCTCCTAAATCTTCCTTATTAAAATCAGGCCACATCTTTTTACTAAAATAGAACTCTGCATAAGATAATTGCCAGAGAAGAAAATTACTTAATCTCAGCTCATAAGAAGTCCTTATTAATATATCCGGGTCGGGAATTTTTGATGTATATAAGTAGTTGCCAAAAGTGTTTTCATCAATGTTATCTATATCAATCTTACCATTTTTAATTTCTTGAGCTATACTTTTTGCAGCTCGGACTATTTCCTGACGGCTTCCATAGCTCAAAGCTAATACTACAGTCATGTTAAGATTATTTTTTGTACTCTCAATAGTTTTAGAAAGTCTTTGAGCAACTTTATCTGGCAAAAGTTCTAATTCACCTATAGCTAACAAACGTATACCTTTTTCATTAAATTCTTTATTAGCCTTAGTAAGATATGTCTTTAAATAATTCATTAAAGCATCTACTTCTGACTTTGGGCGTTTCCAGTTTTCGCAAGAAAATGCATATAAGGTCAGGTAATCAATGCCAAATTCCAACGCAGCTTCAATAATTTTTTCGACAGTTTCAGCGCCGGCTTTATGACCCATGATTCGCGGCAACCCTTTCTGGGTGGCCCATCGACCATTACCGTCCATTATAATAGCTATATGCTGGGGGGTTTTTATAATATCCTGCCTTTTATAAAAAAGGGGGATATAAATCATATCCCCCGCTGTTAATATCAATTATTTCTCTGATTTAATTACTTTATAAACTCATCATAGTCATCTGCTGAAGCATTTGATGCATTAGAGCGTGAGCTCCGAAGAACTATAATTTCAACTCTTCTATTCATTAGCTTGCCTTCAGGGGTATCATTTGATGTAACTGGATGATACGGTCCATATCCTGTAGCTGACATTCTTTGAGGCCTTATACCCTTATCATCTTCAAAGTAATGTACTACATTCAAGGCTCTTTGAGTTGAAAGCTCCCAATTAGATTTCCAACGAGAGAATTTAATTGGTACATTGTCCGTGTGTCCTTCAATAGCAATATCATCACTCATTGGACCTAAAACATTAGCAACTTTATTAAGAACTGTTTGTCCTTGAGGTTTTATTTTAGCTTTACCTGAGTCAAATAAAACTTCCGCAACTACAGTTACAACTAGACCACGCTTACCCATAGTAATGCTAACATCGCCTTGAGCGATTTCCTTCTGAAGCTGACTCTCTAACCTAGACTTAGCGCGTCTCAAGTCTTCCAACTGCTGACTTAGACTTTTAATGGTTTGGACATCTTGGGGGCTTCTCTTGTGTACACCAATAGCGCAGCCTGCCAAAACCATCATCATCACTGCTGCTAAAAAATAAAAACTAAACTTCTTCATACTTTTTTCCATATTTTCACCCCTTACTTTTCTGTAATCATAATAACAGAATTCACATAAGGTGTCAACCTCTCTAAATAAATGACTATATTACTTCATAAATATTGGTGCTATCGGAAACAATGAAGCAAACAACAAAGAAACAACCGACATAAGTTTAATTAGAATATCCAAAGAAGGCCCGACTGTGTCTTTTAAAGGATCTCCAAATGTGTCACCTGCAACAGCGGCTGCATGAGCCTTTGAACCCTTGCCGCCAAATTTTCCAGTTTCAATATATTTTTTTGCATTATCAAGAGCTCCACCTGTATTAGCACACAACAATGCTAATAGAAGCGCCGATAATAATGCTCCAATTAGAAAACCTGCTAATGCTACACGACCCAGAACCATACCAATCACTAAAGGTGTTAATACAGCAATTAGTGCAGGAAAAACCATCTTCTTTAAACTGTGGCTTGATGAAATAGCAATACATTTATTATAATCAGGAACAACTTCGCCTTTTAAAATACCTGGATTAGCTTTAAATTGTCTTCTGATTTCAATAATCATCTTATCGGCTGTCTCACTAACAGATTCAATTAATAAAGATGAGAAAGCGTATGGAACCATGGTACCTAGAAAAAGTCCCGCTATAACATAAGCACCAACTTCAGGACTCAAAAGTTGAATATTCGGTAAAGTAACTTCCTGCGCACTTCCGATAGCTGACCAGAGGTAAGCTGCAATTAAACCGAGAGCAGCAAAAGCAGCCGAACCAATAGCAAATCCCTTACCTATAGCTGCAGTGGTATTGCCAATTGAATCTAGTTCATCTGTTACTTCTCTTACCTCAGGAGATAAGTTTACCATCTGACTAATACCTCCAGCATTATCAGCAATCGGGCCAAACGTATCTACTGATACCGTCATAACTACAAAAGAAAGCATACCCAAAGCTGTATAAGTAATTCCTACTAATCCTCCCAACTGATAGGAAAGAATTGTCGCAATAGATATAATTAATACTGGCCAAAACGAAGACTTCATGCCTAAGCCTAAACCACCAGCAACTGCAACACCAGCACCTTCTTGGCAGCTTTCAGCTAATTTTTTTACCGGCTTAAACTCACAGGAAGTAAAATACTCACTAGTAAAACCAATAAGAATTCCAGAGCCAAGCCCAATTACTACAGACCAAAATGGAACTAAATTAAGAGGACTTAACTTCGTTACGACAAAATAACTAATAGCAGCGGTTAGTAAAGCACTCAACCTTGTGCCATTCATCAAAACAGCATGAGCATTTTCACTCTTAGATAAACTTACGAAAAGAATTCCTATTAAAGATGAAATTATACCTCCAGCAACTAAGAGTATCGGTAAATATAATGCGCCTGCAAAATTAGCTGCATTCAAATTATTCAAACCAAGTTTATTTAATAAGCCACTTATTATATCAGGATTAGACCTACCCACATAAACATAAAGCATAATAACAATGACAGAGATAACAGCCCCTACAAAAGACTCTAACAAGTCAGCACCAAGACCACCAACGTCACCAACATTATCACCAACATTATCAGCAATAGTCGCGGGATTTCTGGCATCATCTTCAGGAATATTCTCTTCTACCTTACCAACCATATCAGCTGCCATATCAGCTGCCTTAGTATATATACCGCCACCAACTCTATCAAAAAGAGCTACTAAAGAAGCACCCATTGAATAAGCACTTACAATCAATGCACCTTTAATAAAATTAATTTCACGACCACCGAGCATATCACTTACTAAAGGAACTTTGATACTTTCAATACTTAGATTGTCAGCTAAAAATTGAGCCCTAAACATCCACATTACAAAACACAACCCTAATAAAGCAATGGAACCAACAGAAATTCCCATAACAGCTCCACCCGAAAAAGCAACCTTTAAAGCTTTTGAAAAACCTTTGGTGGCACCTTGAGCAGTTCTCACATTAGCATTAGTAGCCATATTCATACCGATAAAACCTGCTAATCCAGAACAAAAAGTACCAACAGCAAAACTGACTGCTATCTGCCAATCCCAAATAAACCATACGATTGCACCTATAGCCACTAAAGCCACAAGCATCACTCTGACTTCTTCAACCATAAACATCATGGCGCCAGAACGTATATAACCGTGAACTTCAGTCATTTTATCATTACCCTTGTCTTGCCTCATAACAAAAGAGGCTAATATTTTTGCAACTGCCAATCCTAAAAAGCAGACTATTGTCGGTATTATTAAATACCAAATGTTATTGAGAATCATTAATCTATCCCCTCTACTTAGTTAATGTTTGCGAACGCTTTGATCCAATTGAAACCATATATATATTTGCCCCTACTAGTTTAGAAATGCGGTCTAAATAATTGCGGGCTTCTTTAGGTAAATCTGAGTATTTTTTACAGTTAGTTATATTCTTTAACCACCCTTTATGAGTTTCATAAACAGGTTTGCATTTTTGCAGAATTTCTACATTAGCCGGCATGTGTTTATACATACACCCTTTATATTTGTATCCAATACAAATCTTGATTTCTTTTAACTCATCTAAAACATCCAATTTTGTTACAATAATATCATTCAGACCGTTAACCAAAACGGCGTGTCTGCCCACAACTGCATCAAACCAACCACATCTTCTTGGTCTACCTGTAGTTGCCCCAAATTCTTCACCTTTATTTCTAACTTTCTCTAACGTAGTTCCTGGAAAAACAGTCGGCAGTGGACCTTCTCCTACTCTTGTAGTATAAGCTTTAATTACTCCTATAACTCTATCAATATTAGTAGGACCCACACCCGCACCAGTAAAAGCCCCTCCCACGGATGAACTAGAACTCGTAACAAATGGATAGGTTCCAAAGTCGACATCTAATAATGTTCCTTGAGCACCTTCAAATAAAATATCTTTTTTATTAGTTATTGCTTTATTTAAGATAATAGAACAATTTCCAACAAGTGGTTTTATCTGTTTGGCATATTTTGAATATTCTTTTAATATATCTTGATAACTAAATCCTTTAAAGTTATATGTTTTTTTAAATACCCTATTCTTTTCCTTTAGATTGGCATCTAATTTTGCTTTAAAAATAGACGGCTCTATTAAATCACAAATTCTAATTCCACAACGAGCCGCTTTATCAGTATAGCAAGGGCCAATTCCTCTTTTAGTTGTCCCAATTTTAGTTGCACCCTTATTCTCTTCTTTAAGGCTATCCAATATTTTGTGATAAGGAAAGATTACATGCGCTCTTTCATCTATAATGAGATTTTTTTTATTAACAACTATACCTTCTTTTTTTAAATTATCAATTTCATCAAGTAGTGCTTTAGGGTCTATGACAACTCCATTACCTATAATGCATATCTTACCCTTATGTAAAATGCCAGAAGGGATCAAATGTAGAATAAATTTTTTATCTTTTACAACAACGGTATGCCCAGCATTATTTCCACCTTGAAATCTAACTATATAGTCTGACTTCTTTGCTAGTATATCTATTACTTTACCCTTGCCTTCATCTCCCCATTGAGCTCCGATTACAACTGTATTAGGCATTTCAACTCCCTTTTTATTCCATTTATTATATTTTAAACACACTAAAGGCAGGAGTAAAATACCCCCTGCCAGCACTAAAGCTATTTATTGTTTTTATTTTTTAATTCATTTACTTTTTGCTTAGCCTTTTGAGTCCAGACATCATTAGACTTTGAAGCATCCACTCTTCTCTGCCAATATTCAATCGCTTTTTGATTATCACCTATCTGCTCATAAAGTGTCGCTAAATTACTATAAACAGCCAAATATGCGCTATCTAATGCTATGGCTTTATGAAATTCTTCTATTGCCTTATCATAAACCCCAAGATAAAAATAAATAATACCTATATCATTATGAATACAAGCATAATTAGGGTATAGCTCAGCGGCCTTATTATAAGAAGCAAGAGCTTTATCGTAATCCTTATTTTTTTGATGGCTATATCCAACCTGGCGCCACTGCATAGCTAATTGTATTTTCTCAGCATGTGAGGCTGGGGTCATCTTATTAACATTCTTAGGTGTCAGCTCAATTCCCTTGCCTTTTACATCGTTGCCTGAAACTATATTCAACTCTGTTTGTTGTGCAGTTTTCTTCGCTGATGTTTTAACTTTAGATTTTTTCGACTTCTTATAAGGACTTTTATCTTCTGAAATGTCAGCATCTTTACCAAAGCTTAAATTTGAATCCACTAACATAAAATCATCAAAATCATCAAAATCATCAGTAAATTTTTTACTTTTGGCACTTGTTTTTTTTGGTTTAAATTTCGGAGGATCTTTCGGCTCAAACTCACTTGACTTAGGTTCAATATTGATAGCTGCGGCTATTGCCTGAGTTTCGATATTATCATCAGTTATAGGCTCTACATCGATCCCCTCAATCATAGCAAGCTCTGTTTTATCTTGAGCAGCTGGTATCACTTCTGGTGATATTTGCGATTCTTCTTTTATTACTTCTTTTTTAAATTGAGGCTTGATATCTGAAACACTTAAGCTTGGAGAATTAGCAACATAAAGAGTATATCCCTTTTTATGCTTTACTTGTATATAAGCTACTTTTTCTTTAAGATGAATAACTAAAAAGTCAATTCCATAGAAATTGATGTCACCTAAAGACGGATCAATGAAAGGTACAATGCTTTTTACTTCTACGCCATTAACTATAATTTCTGTGGGTACATTAGCCGACTGAGCAAAAGCGTTGCCAACGACATCAGCTACTATTTGAGGTGGATTACCTATAGTATAAAATACCATTTTTGTTGGCTGATTATATAGAAAAGTAATCGCTGTTCTATTCTCATCTGTCTTATAAGTAACACTTTCTAAAACAGAACTTCCAGCCGCAGCCTCACTAGCCACAAACACCAGAATGAGTATAGCCAGAATTAAACTTCTTGATCTGCTTAACATATAACCCTCCTTGAGTACAAATTATAAGTCTCTGTGCGTTTGCGTAATAATTAATTAAATTCAACGTATTATACCATAATTAATTAATTAAAAAACTATAAAATTATGTTCATTTAATAACAAACAATTTATGGTGTTGTTGTTAATATTTTCTTTGCTATCTTAGGATATGAAGAGATAAATTTCAATTCATCCTCAACCAATGGCTTCTGAGTTTGGACATTGGCATACCTAACTAGTTCTAATACTTCTCTTGCCTCGGCATCACTCTTAAATTTAACTGCTAATTTTTGATATACATTCCTGAAACCTTTAATTCCACTATATTCCCCAGCTGTAATCTTGCGTCCAGTATCAACAGATTCCGGTTCACCTCTTCCGAGAGCTTCAAAGTCATACAGCTCATAATTTCTCCTGTCTTTT
>JAVCCI010000024.1 GCA_030765555.1 Candidatus Kappaea frigidicola | reverse complement strand
CAATATATTTTTTTGCATTATCAAGAGCTCCACCTGTATTAGCACACAACAATGCTAATAGAAGCGCCGATAATAATGCTCCAATTAGAAAACCTGCCAATGCTACCCGGCCTAAAATCATACCAATCACTAAAGGTGTTAATACAGCAATAAGTGCCGGAAAAACCATCTTCTTTAAACTATGGCTTGATGAAATAGCAATACATTTATTATAATCAGGAACAACTTCGCCTTTTAAAATTCCCGGATTAGCTTTAAATTGTCTTCTGATTTCAATAATCATCTTATCAGCTGTCTCACTAACAGATTCAATTAATAAAGATGAAAAAGCGTATGGAACCATGGTACCTAGAAAAAGTCCAGCTATAACATAAGCACCAACTTCAGGACTCAAAAGTTGAATATTCGGTAAAGTAACTTCTTGTGCGCTTCCGATAGCTGACCAGAGGTAAGCTGCAATTAAACCAAGAGAAGCAAAAGCAGCCGAACCAATAGCAAATCCTTTTCCTATAGCAGCAGTGGTATTACCAATTGAATCTAGTTCATCTGTTACTTCTCTTACCTTTGGAGGTAAGTTTACCATCTGACTAATACCGCCAGCATTATCAGCAATAGGTCCATACGTATCTACTGATACTGTCATAACTACAAAAGAAAGCATACCTAAGGCTGTATAAGTAATTCCTGCTAATCCTCCCAACTGATAGGAAATAATTGTTGCAGTAGCTATAATTAATACTGGCCAAAACGAAGACTTCATGCCTAAACCTAAACCACCAGCAACTGCAACACCAGCACCTTCTTGGCATGATTCAGCTAATTTTTTTACCGGTTTAAACTCATAGGAAGTAAAATACTCACTAGTAAAACCAATAAGAACTCCAGAGCCAAGTCCAATTACTACAGACCAAAACGGAACTAAATTAAGAGGACTTAACTTTGTTACAACAAAATAACTAATAGCAGCTGTTAGTAGAGCACTCAACCTTGTGCCATTCATTAAAACAGCATGAGCATTTTCACTCTTAGATAAACTTACGAAAAGAATTCCTACTAAAGATGAAATTATACCTCCAGTAACTAACAAAATAGGTAGATACAAGGCACCTGCAAAATTAGCAGCTGATAAATTATTTAAACCAAGTTTATTTAATAAGCCGCTTATTATGTCAGGATTAGACCTACCCACATAAACATAAAGCGTAATAACAATGACAGAGATAACAGCCCCGACAAAAGACTCTAATAAGTCAGCACCAAGCCCACCAACGTCACCAACATTATCACCAACATTATCAGCAATAGTCGCTGGGTTTCTAGCGTCATCTTCTGGAATATTTTCTTCTACTTTACCAACCATATCAGCTGCCATATCAGCCGCCTTAGTATAAATACCACCGCCCACTCTATCAAAAAGAGCCACCAAAGAAGCGCCCATTGAATAAGCACTAACAATCAATGCACCTTTAATAAAGTTTATTTCTTGACCACCGAGCATGTCACTTATTAATGGTACCTTTATACTTTCAATGCTCAGATTGTCAGCTAAAAATTGAGATCTAAACATCCACATTACAAGACATAATCCTAATAGAGCAATAGAACCCACAGAAATACCCATAACAGCTCCGCCAGAGAATGCAACCTTTAAGGCTTTTGAAAAACCTTTAGTGGCACCCTGAGCTGTTCTTACATTAGCATTTGTAGCCATATTCATACCTATAAAGCCTGCCAATCCAGAACAGAATGTACCAATGGCAAAACTAATAGCTATCTGCCAATCCCATATCATCCATAAAATTGCACCTATAGCTACCAAAGCCACAAGCATTACCCTAGCTTCCTCAACCATAAACATCATGGCACCAGAGCGTATGTAGCCGTGAACTTCAGTCATTTTATCGTTACCCTTATCTTGCCTCATAACAAATGAAGCTAATATCTTTGCAACTGCCAATCCTAAAAGGCAGACTGCGGTTGGTATTACTAAATACCAAATGTTGTCCAGAATCATTAGTCTATCCCCTCTACTTAGTTAGTGTTTGCGAACGCTTGGAACCAATTGAAACCATATATATATTTGCTCCTACAAGTTCAGAGATACGATTTAAATAACTACGAGCTTCCTTAGGCAAATCTGAGTATTTTTTACAGTTAGTTATATTCTTTAACCACCCTTTATGAGTTTCATAAACAGGCTTACACTTTTGCAAAATTTCTACATTAGCCGGCATATGCTTCAAGATGCGTCCTTTGTATTTATATCCAGTACATATTTTGATATCTTTCAACTCATCCAATACATCTAATTTTGTTACAATAATATCATTTAAACCGTTAACCAAAACAGAGTGCCTGCCAACGACAGCATCAAACCAACCACATCTTCTTGGCCTACCTGTTGTCGCTCCAAATTCTTCGCCTTTATTTCTAACTTTTTCTAGTGTATTAGCTGGAAAAACAGTCGGCAGAGGACCTTCCCCAACTCTAGTTGTATAAGCTTTAATTACTCCTATTACTCTATCAATATTGGTCGGACCTAATCCCGTGCCGGTAAACGCTCCACCTACTGAAGCGTTAGAACTGGTCACAAATGGATATGTCCCAAAGTCTACATCTAGCAGCGTTCCTTGAGCACCCTCAAGCAAAATACTTTTTTTATTAGCAACAGCCTTATTTAAAATAACAGAACAATTTCCAACTAGCGGTTTTATCTCTTTGGCATATTTTGAATACTCTCTTAATATTTTCTGATAACTAAAGCCTTTAAAATTATATGTTTTTTTAAACACCTTATTTTTTTCCTTTAGATTTGCCTGAAGCTTCACTTTAAAAATCTCTGGCTCTATTAAATCACAAATCCTAATTCCACAACGAGCTGCTTTATCAATATAACAGGGGCCTATTCCTCTTTTCGTTGTCCCAATTTTAGTTGTACCCTTATTCTCTTCCTTAAGGCTATCCAATATTTTATGATATGGAAAAATAATATGCGCTTTTTCATCTATGATAAGATTTTTTTTACTAACAGATACACCTTCTTTTTTGAGCTTGTCAATTTCATCAAGCAATGCCTTGGGATCTACAACCACCCCGTTACCTATAATACATATTTTGCCTTTATGCAAAATACCAGAAGGTATTAAATGCAGAATAAATTTTTTGTCTTTTACAACGACTGTATGACCGGCATTATTTCCACCCTGAAATCTTACTATATAGTCAGATTTCTTAGCCAGTATATCAATAACCTTCCCCTTGCCTTCATCTCCCCACTGAGCTCCAATTACAACTGTATTAGGCATTACAACTCCCCTTTTTATTCCTGTTTTTATACTTTAGACACAACAAAGGCAGGAGTAAAGCAACCCCTGCCAGCATAGATGCTATTTATTGCTTTTTTTCTTTAATTCATCTATCTTTTGTTTAGCTTTTTGTGTCCAGACATCGTTAGACTTTGATGCATTAGCTCTCTTTTGCCAATATTCAATGGCCTTTTGATTATTACCCACCTGCTCATAAACAGTAGCTAAATTACTATAAACAGCTAAATATGCATTATCTAACTCTATTGCTTTCTGGAATTCTTCTATTGCTTTATCGTATACCCCAAGATAAAAGTAGATAATACCTATATCATTATGAATACAGGCATAATTGGGGTACAGCTCAACGGCTTTATTATAAGCTCCAAGAGCTTTATCATAATCCTTATTTTTTTGATGGCTATATCCAACCTGGCGCCATTGCATAGCTAATTGTATTTTTTCAGTGTGCGTTGCTGGCGTCATCTTATTAACATTCTTAGGTGTTAATTCAATTCCCTTGCCTTTTACATCGGTGCCTGAAACTATATTCGACGCTGTTTGTTGCGCAGTTTTCTTCGCTGTTGTTTTAGCTCTATATTTTTTTGACTTCTTGTAAGGACTTTTATCTTCTAAAACATCAGCATCTTTACCATAACTCAAATTTGATTCTACTGACATAAAATCATCAGAATCACCAGAATATTTTTTACTTTTAGAGCTTATTTTTTTTGGTTTAAATTTCGGAGGATCTTTCGGCTCAAAGTCACTTTTTTTAGGTTCAATATTGATAGCTGCGGCTATTGCCTGAGTTTCGATATTATCATTAGTTATAGGCTTTACATCGATTCCCTCATCCATAGCAAGCTCTGTCTTATCTAGAGCTGCAGGTATTACTTCTTTTTTAAATTGAGGCTTGATATCTGAAACGCTTAAGCTTGGAGAATTAGCAACGTAAAGAGTGTATCCCTTTTTATGCTTTACTTGTGTGTAAGCTACTTTTTCCTTAAGATGAATAACTAAAAAGTCAATTCCGTAGAAATTGATGTCACCTAAGGACGGATCAATGAAAGGCGTAATACTTTTAACTTCTACCCCTTTAACCATAATTTCCGTAGGTACATTAGTGGCCTGAGCAAAAGCGTTGCCAACAACATCAGCTACTATTTGAGGAGGATTGCCAATAGTATAAAAAACCATTTTTGTCGGCTGGTTATACAAAAAGGTAATCGCTGTTCTATTCTCCTCTGTCTTATAAGTAACACTTTCTAAAACAGAACTTCTAGCTGAGGCTTCACTAGCCACAGACACCAGAATGAGTATAGCCAGAATTAAACTTCTTGATCTACTTAACATATAATCCTCCTTAAGTACAAATTATAAGTTTCTGTGCGTTTGCGTAATAATTAATTAAATTCAATGTATTATACCATAATTAATTAATTAAATAACTATAAAATTACATAACATTTTGCAATATAAAAATTTATGGTGTAGTCGTTAATATTTTCTTAGCTATTTTAGGATATGAAGAGATAAATTTCAATTCATCCTCAACCAATGGCTTCTGCGTCTGAACATTAGCATATCTAACTAGTTCTAATATTTCTCTTGCCTCGGCATCACTCTTAAATTTAACTGCTAATCTTTGATATACATTCCTAAAACCTTTAATTCCACTATATTCCCCGGCTGTAATCTTGCGTCCAGTATCAACAGCTTCTGGTTCACCTCTTCCGAGAGATTCAAAGTCATACAGCTCATAATTTCTCCTGTCTTTTAAAGCGCCATCAGCATGTATCCCAGATTCGTGCGCAAAAGCATTAGTACCAACACCAGGTTGATTTATAGGTATCGGAACTCCGAAAGCATAGGAAGCATACTTGGATATTTTCCAAGCCATACCCAATTTTACTTTCTTATCCAGAAGATTCTCATTATGTAAATGCTTAGAATACTTCAGCGCTAAGATAACAGATACTAAATCTGCATTACCAGCTCTCTCTCCCAAACCATTTATAGTAGTATTTATATAGGCATCAACCCCATTATCTATAGCAGCCTTTGCACCAATGACTGAATTGGCCACAACCATACCTAAGTCATTATGACAATGAATCTCTACAGGTAGACCAACTTCAGCAGCTAAATCAGAAATACTAGCATAAATAGACATTGGATTATCAAAACCTAACGTATCACAATACCTTATTCTATCTGCGCCATTATCTCTAGCAGCTTTTGCAAATTTTATTAAATACTCTATATCTGTTCGAGATGCATCTTCTGCATTAACACCTATAGTTTTAATACCTTTTTCTTTAGCTTTTCTTAGAGCAGCTATCATAAGTTTGATGATATCATTTTTATTCTTTTTACCGCCAAACTTACCCTTAATCATCTGTTCTGATGTTGAAATAGAAATATTTAGATGCTGAACGTTAGTTAATTTTATGGCTTCTTCAACATCCTGAGGAATCGCTCTAATCCATCCTTCAAGCACCATTGGCTTGATAAGGCCTGCTTTAGCTAGCTCAACATTAGCATTAATGTAGTTTGTCTCATGGCGTGTAACTGGAAACCCGAATTCACTTTGATAAACGCCCATATCATTTAAAAGGATGTTTACAATTGTTTTTTGAAGCTTTGCTAATCCTAAGCGGGATGTTTGCACACCATCTCTATTAGTAACATCAATTAACCTTATAACATTTTTATTTTTTTTAGCCATTTCATTCTCCT
>JAVCCI010000063.1 GCA_030765555.1 Candidatus Kappaea frigidicola | reverse complement strand
GCAGCTGTCTTACCCGTACCGGTTTGAGCCTGAGCTATGATATTAGTATCATCTCTAAGCATGACCGGGATAGTAAGGGTCTGTATTTCAGTCGGCTCTTCAAAACCTTTTTTGTTAATCGCTTCCAGCGTTTTTGCTGAAAGACCAAGTTCACTAAATTTCTTCTTTTGCATCAAAATAACTTTCTTTTTAAATTAATCTAACTTTTATCATAATACACTAATTAGTGCATAAAAGATATATAAATATCTTATACCTTTCTGCCATCATAAGCCCAGTGCAGTAATACCTGCCTTTGCTTTCTACGGCAGTTTAAGTCTCCAGGATTACAATTTTTCTTAATGGCCCCTGCATGCCTTTTAATAGCCTTCCACCTTTTAATCTGTCTTAAATCTTCTTCAGGAATTCTTCTGCCCATATAATAGCGGCAATACCACTGAAACCAACCTCTGGGATCATCATAATATATCCAGCCTTTATCTCTCCAGACCTGCAGAGGCAAAGATGCATTAAGATTAAAAAAATTTATTGAAGGGTCTTTCTTTTCAGGTGAGAGTTTGGCATTTTTATACCAGTCTTTGGGAAATTCTCCACTACAGTCTGTCATATACTTGCCCCCAAAAACCCCCAACCCAAGCATTTCTTTAGGAGTAAGCTCCGGTTTAAATTCTGGATGAAAGTTTTTACCTACAGGCTCTGTTAAATAATAAATATAACCCTTCTGCATTTTATCATTAACAGTAACTTTTTTCTTCATCTCTTAACTGCCGTTACCCACAAAAAAGTTTCATTACCTATATCTCTATACTTAAATGATTCTATTATAAACCCAATATCACTTAATTCTTTCTTTAACTCCTCAGGTGTTCTATGGCTATAATATAACTTCTCACCCATAAAATCTATATACCCGCTAAAGTTATCAGCTTTAGTGTATTCTTGTGTGGCATACGTAAGAAGTAAACTCCCCTTACTTTTAAGCCACTTAAAGAATTTCTTAAACATCAGACTTTGACCATCAGGTGATAAATGAAAGATACTGTATATTGCTGTTATGGCTTCATATGAATTATCCGCAAAATCTACTTCCTGCATAGCAGAACAGATTCTCTTCATCTCAGGCACATACTCTTTGGCTAATGAAAGCATCTTATCAGATAAATCAATTCCGGTAACCTGCCAGCCTCTTTTAATGAACCAATCGGCACAGGGTTCGCCTGCTCCACAGCCGGCATCCAGTAAACTTACCTTTTTAATCTCTAGCGCTTCATAGAAATCATTTAAAACACCACTCATATCAAAAAGGCCTCTATTCTTATCATAATTAGAAGCCATATGATTATATGCCTTAATTAAACTCTTATTTATTTCTTTATTATCCATTTTTTAAAACACAATAGGCTTAAGTAACTTACTTTTTTATATCCTTTTTAAAAACAGATTTATATCGAATTGCATCAATCGGACAAACATTTAAACAACGACCGCAACTAAAACAATCTGCCGGCATTTTATTGCCTGCGACTTTGCCTTTGGCGGCTTCCAGAGGGCATACCTTTATACAGGCACCGCATTGAGTACATTTATCTTTATCAACACGGATACGAAATATGCTGAACCGCTCAGCTATCCAGGAAACAAATCCAAAAGGACAGATAAACTGACAAAATGGGCGGAAGATGATAAAAGAGCCGCCTAAGACAATAATAACTGTCAACCAAATACTAAGGCTTTCAAAATCAAGATTAAATAAATTAAAAGGATTAATATAGTGATAAATGACAAAACCCTCGCGCCCTCCGATAATACCGAATAAAAAAAGCAGCATGGCAAGAAAAAGACCTGCCCGGATTGTATTTGTTAAAATAAACGGGAGTTTCTTCTGTTTAATTTTTCGCAGAATAGGTAAGCTATAAATCAACTCCTGGAGAGCCCCAAAAGGACACGCCCAGCCGCAAATCATCTTGTTGCCGATAATAGCCAGCAAGATGAAAAACACGAAAGCGATTACTTTCATACCCGGATCGGGATATAGGCCCACCATGGCTTTAAACACTTTAACCAGCGCTTCCATGGGATTAGGTGATTTTCCCAAAAGAAATCCAGCTATAACTACAGAAAGCAAGAGAGATACAATATGGGGAACACGTGGATACCAGTTGCGTCTACTTTTGCTATCAGCACCGTCTGGACGCCCTAACCTAATCAGATAAACAAGACCACCTAAAACTAATGCCGTAAAAACATAATACTTAAGCATATTATCACGATGAGAAAGAATGTGTTCAATGGCATGCTCAAGCTCTTGATATGTTACGCCTAACGTTCCAAGCGGCTCTTTTTTAGAAACATTAAGCGGTAATTCAAGCTCCCTGGCAAGGGCTTTATTTGTTACTCCGAGTTGTGGAGTAATATCCTTAATGGACATATCAATATTAAAACCAATCGGTTCCGTTGATTCGCCCGAAGAACCCAGTAGAGTACCAACAACTATAATCGCAAACATCCCGGCTACAGTTGCAAATAACCAAATCCGCTGCTTAAAAGAAATTTGAGCAAACCATGAATAGTTGTTCATCCCTCATCTCCTCTAGTAAAATCTTCGACTAAAGACATACTTTTAATTAAACTCTTATTTATTTCTTTATTATTCATTATTATTAATTAAACTGTTTTTTTACCTTGGACCTAGTAAAGAAATATACTAATGCAACTGCAAATCCAAAATCAATAACATAACCGACTATCATTATAAACCAGATAGCAGCCGTTATTCCAGCAACAGATAAATCAGGTGTTTGGGTTATTACAAGAGCCGCCTGCTTTTGAACTAGAGCTGGTAAGTTAGCATAAACAAACAAAGGACCTTCTATTAAATAAGTAAACAGAGTAAAAAAAGCAGCTGCTAATACTATTTTTCTAAAAGATTCCTTAAGAAATAATATCCCCACCCCAGACATCAGGGCTAAAGTTGCAAAGAAAACACTTATAAAGTAATTAGCCTGGATAACACTTTCAGGTAAAGGTTGATTAATAAAATTCCAGCCTTCTACATCTGCCATACCCATTAAATTAAACATCGCCCAGACTATCAGTAAACTTGAAAAAACTCTAATCCCTGTTGAACCCTTACGTAGAATCATTTTTCCCCTTTATTCTTTTGCAAAAAAAACATCATGAAACTTAAAGGTAATTTCAGTAACCTTTGTAATTACATCTATATCTTGATTGGTTTCATTTCTGATTATCATTTATTTTCAATAAAAGATATCTGTTTCCGTTTTTATTACAATATCTAATTATCTAACGACGCCCCGTATTTACACTAACACCAATCATATAAGCAAATTCGGTTTGTGACGCATTTAACGTCTGTCTCATTTTATTTTGCACCTACTTTTTCCACAACGGGACTCTTTGATATATCTCCAGGCGATGTGATATCTGCTTCATCAACATTAGGCACAATATCTAACCCGCCACCCTTATAAAAAGCTTCATAGCAAAGCTCT
>JAVCCI010000080.1 GCA_030765555.1 Candidatus Kappaea frigidicola | reverse complement strand
TAAGAGTTCTAGTAGATGCATTAAAATGACACGGAAACATCAATGGCGGACAAGCAATCCTTAGATGCACTTCTTTAGCTCCATTTTCCCATAATTTGTTAATTGTGTAATTTTTGAGCTGTGTGCCGCGAACTATAGAATCATCACAAACAACAATTCTATTACCTTTAATAACATCTCTCACGGGTACTAATTTCATTCTAGCAATTAAATCTCTGGTTTTCTGTGATGGCGGCGTGTAACTTCTGCCATAACCTTGAGTATATTTAACAAGCGGTCTTCTAAAGGGCTTTTTTGATTCCATAGCATACCCTATGGCATGAGCTGACCCAGAATCAGGAACCCCCGAGACAACATCAACTTCAATATCATCATTTTTAGCTAATAAGCGGCCGCATCTTTCTCTTACTATCTCAACATTTAAACCTTCATGATTAGATGCCGGAAAACTATTATAAATCCATTCAAAAGAACACATCTTAGAATCGTTATCAGTTTTTGCTAATTGCTTAATGCCGTTTTTAGACATAAAAACAATTTCACCTGGTTCAAGGTATTTCTTAATCTCAAAACCAAGATTTGTAAAAGCGCATGTTTCTGTAGTAACCGCCCAAGCATCAGTACTTTTTCCAATAACCAATGAAGATCTGGCCATTTTATCTCTGGCAGCATATATTCCTTCTTTAGTTAGTATTAATAATGAACAAGAGCCTTTAATTTTAGAAAATGCGTACTTAATACCATCAACTATACTATCACTCTGCGATATAAGCTTCGCAACCACTTCAGTAGAATTTATTGATCCATTAGTTAATTCTGAAAAAGAACTTCCCATTTTATGTAATTCATCAATAAGTTTATCAGCATTTTGCAAAAGTCCGTTAACAGCTATAACAAAAG
Organism: Candidatus Kappaea frigidicola; assembly: GCA_030765555.1. Lineage (GTDB taxonomy): Bacteria > Omnitrophota > Gorgyraeia > JAGLLT01 > JAGLLT01 > Kappaea > Kappaea frigidicola. The sequence continues at coordinate 3,605 of JAVCCI010000080.1, read as the reverse complement.
GCCCAAATTTAGAATTTAAGTAGATAGGCTGGGCATCTACACCACTTATGACACCTATCCCCTTCTCCCCTATCATATCGCTATAATCATTATAAAATTTAGACTTAAATTGGCTTTGCTTTATATCATGAATCTTTCTGTGAAGCTCTTTTCCCCAGACCGCCATACCGCCAAATTGAGTACCGAGATGCGAATGGTAATCCGTGCCATAAAAAAGCGTTTGTATACAATTTTTCTTAGATACTACACCGAATAAACCACTCATCAAGCATTCTCCCTATTATTATTTTTTATCGTAAAAATCTTCAATGATCTTCATTGCTTCATCTATGCTGTCTGTCATTTTAAATATATCCATGTTATTCTTGGTAATAAGGCCTGACTTAAGCATAGATTTCTCAAACCAATCTATTAGCCCCTTCCAGTAAGACTTTCCAAAAACAACAATTGGAAACGGGGCAATTTTTTCAGTTTGAATCAATGTAATAAACTCCGCGAATTCATCTAGTGTTCCATATCCCCCGGGAAAGACCATCACAGCTTTCGCGTATTTAGCAAACATAACCTTGCGGACAAAGAAATATCTAAAATATAAAGCCTTAGTTATATGAGGATTTGGTTTCTGCTGAAGAGGTATTTCTATGTTTAAACCAATTGACTCTCCTCCCGCCTCCTTAGCTCCCCTGTTAGCTGCTTCCATAATACCGGGCCCCGCGCCGGTTATTACAGAATAACCATCTTTCGCCAACTTAAAAGCAAGCTTCCTGGCGGCATTGTAATATTTCGAGTCTTTTTTTATTTTGGTTCCGCCAAAAAATGTAATCGCGTTAGTAACTTTAGATAAATCATCAAAGCCATCAACAAACTCAGACATTATCCTAAATACCCTCCAGGGATCATTAGGATTAAATGTATAACTAAGGTCTTTACCTTTTCTATCGGCCATATTATTTATCTCTCCTATTTTTTGTCTTTGTATACTTTATCAGTTATTCTAACCCTTTTCTTCACTCTAATCCCGACTTCTTTTCCTTTTGTAGCCTTCTTAATAGGTTCACGGTCTATCTGCATTGAACTAATTTTTTGTTTAATATCGGTAGTGTGTCCTTTTATATAAATAATATCACCTTCAAGCAAAGGACCTTTTTTTACTTTTATAACTGCGGCTTTAACTTTAGGAAAGTAATGAACAACGTTACCAACAAGCTCGCACTTGAGCTCTTTAGGTTTGCTTGCTTTTTTAATCGGCTTTTTAGATTTAGTTTTGGATTTGACTGGTTTACTTTTCTTCTTCAAAAAACCAAATATCATAACTACTCCTTTGTAAGTGTATATTTCATACAAACAAAAGGCCGTCGGGATCAATATAGTACCCTGACGGCCTTGTCAATTGTTACATTATATCATTAGATATTAATTTTTTCTGCAATATCAGACACATAAGGTGCCTTCCAATATTCGCCCATGAGTACCTTTATAATACCTACGAGTGAATATATACCAGCTACTAAATAAACTATAGCAAATACAAACTGGCCTAAAACTGGTATTATATTAACCAAAAGGGCAGCTGCCTCAGCTATAAAGAGAACTAAACCTTGTTTACTATGAAACAAAACAAACTTGTTGTCCTTTTTAAGTAGCAATGGAAGCAGACACAAAATACCAATATAGGAAAGTATAGCCCATACTTTTCCCTCCGCAACTTGCTCGTCTTTAGAACTTGTGGTCTTTTTTACTTCTTCAGCCATTTTCTTCCCTCCCACTTAATGGATATATTTTCATTACTTTTAATATATCACAAGAAAATAACTTTGTCAAATAAAAAGCCCCGCAGAACTACTTGCTCTGCGGGGCTTATATTCATCCTTCTAGAAAATTAAACTAGAAAGTTACTTTCATAGAACCGGTAACACTTGTAGCAATAGTGCCATCAGCTGCTGCTGCATTATTAGGATTGTCTGCTTTGTAATAACTACCTGGCCAGAACCAACCGGCTACTAAACCAAGCTGTACATCTTCAGTGTAATCATAAGTCAAGCTGAGGTCTAATTCGTCTCCAGCATGTCTATCAAATCCACTTACAGGAGCTTCTACGAATTGAAAGTATGCGTATTTAGCACCTAAATGTACATCATCGATATCCCAGTATGCTAAAGGATCGATGTTACCAGATGCTAAGATCTGATGTATGTTCTCATCCCATGATGTATCACTAGTATCCTGGCTATTCCAGAAGTTACCAAAGTAACGACCATTCCAACCATAGATAACTGTGTCTGATTTTCTCATGAAAGGTGTCCAGAAGTTATCCATATTACCCTGTTCACGGCCATTATTGTTATAATTTTCACCTTCATGGAATGTGTAACAAACGCCTAACTTAGGAACACCAGTAACATCGGCGAATAAATAATCACCACCGACTTCAGCACCCCAAGAATTAATATCAACAGTTTTTACACCAATTTGAGTATCTGCTGCATTATAATCAGATGTTCCCCAGTCACCAAACTGGTAGGCAACTTCACCATAAAGATCTAAGTTTTCTACAGGAACCATACTACCTCTGGCACCAACTGTGTGGATTTCCTGATGAGGAATGCTTTCTACAGTATAACCATCAAGACCTGCACCACGAGGTCCAGGATTAATAGTTGTAACTGTACCAGTGTCCTGGTCGTTAAGACCCAAATAGTAAACTTCTATTTCAGAATCATAAGCATCAATTGGTTTATTAACATTAACAAACCAGAGATCAAAATCATCTCTTGAGTTATACTTGTTTCTTACGTTGTTATCAGTACCTTCACTGATCTTAGAATAAACTAAGTCAATGGAGTAATCTTCATAATCAAGTTCAGCTTTAATAGCATCAAAAGCATCATACTGTGAAAGCTGAGCATATGAATAGATAGAACCTTCAGGATCAATGACGTTTGAACCAAGTACAAAACCTCTACCATAATAAAGAGGTTGACGACCAACAGTAACTGTTAGTGGCTCATAAAGCATTTCCTGTAAAACAACATAAGCTTCAGCCATACCAACATCCATAGATACAGTATCAGTATCATCATAATCCCAAATTCTCTGGTTTACGAGTTTTAAGCGAGCTGATACATTGTCTGTTAAGTCAGCATCAAAGTTAAGACCTACGGTAGTTGCCCAGAATGTTGAATCTGGAGAAGTGTTGACACCAGTAGCATCATAATAAAATGAACTATTCTGGTCCCAAATACCGTATGTGTTAACGTCTCCGCTAACTCTTATTCTCTGCACTTCTGCATTAGCTACTGAACAAAAAGCCAGTACTAAGACTAAAGCACATATAAGAGTAAACTTCTTCATTTCTTTTCTCCTTAAACGTAATAACATGTAAGTTTAATTTATTAATCGATTAGAGCTTTCATTGCTCTAAGTGATACGTACTATTTATATGCTCATCATCATATAGTGGTAACTTCTAGCGTTTAGAGTATTTTTTGATTCCCCCCTTCCTTGCTAAAGATTGAAACTACCTACGATGGTAAGGCCTACGTAAAACTCCCTCACTTTTAATTAATGTTACCATATAAACATAAGTTTGTCAATACCCCTTGATT
>JAVCCI010000039.1 GCA_030765555.1 Candidatus Kappaea frigidicola | reverse complement strand
GTGATATCTGTTTCTTCTAATATTTCTTCTAGGTAAGCATCGTTATATAGATGGTACTGATCCCACCTAGACTCAGCAGATAGATAATTTAGTCTTTGATATTTTGTTTGGGCTAAATAATAATTTAAAAGGCCTAGCTGCTTGCTATCTTTCGTTTTTAAGAAATCAGATAAGTAAGCTAAAGAATCATCATATTGGTGGTTTTGAATATAATTATCTATGGCTTGTTGCAGTTCTATCTCGGTAGGAAATATGATAATTTTTTCTTGGGGTATAATATGTCTAAGGTATAAGAATCCTCCTGCAAAGATTAACAAGCAGACTATTAATGTTGAGATGATAAGAGTGATTTCGGCTGATTTTTTCATTGTTTTTTTTCTCGAGTTTGTTTATAATTATGACATAAATTCTACGTTGCCGCAACATTTTTTCAAATTGATTATATTGATTATAAGGAAGAGTACTCTTTTAATGAAATATAGGACGTTTCTAAATATGTCAAATAGGATATTATCATATGTATGTTATACTGTTGTTGGCGCGGAATGTCTTGAATGTTTTCCGCTTTCAATCAGACAACCATAAGTGAAAATACTACCCGTTGCCTTAATATTACTAAATAAAAGGGATTCTTGACATCAATTACCCTTATGTTATAATTAAACATAAATCATTTAATAATATAGCTTTATTTGTTAATAACCGCTTTTCGGTGGTTGTGTAATTTTTTAAAGTAAAGTCAAATTGGGAGCATGAAAATGAAATTAAGTGGTGCACAGATTTTAATTAATTCGCTTATTAAAGAAAACGTTAAGGTTATATTTGGTATGCCAGGAGGATCTCTTCTGCCTGTTTTAGATAAGCTCTATGACTGCAAGGAGATTAAGTTTATTCTTAATCGTCATGAGCAGGGTGCAGCTCATGCAGCTGATGGATATGCCAGAGTTACAGGTAAAGTTGGTGTCTGCATGGTAACCTCGGGCCCAGGAGCTACTAATATAGTTACTGGTTTAGCAACTGCTAATTTTGATTCTGTTCCTATTGTTGCTATAACTGGTCAGGTTAATACCAATATGATTGGAAATGATGCTTTTCAAGAAGCCGATTTAACTGGTATTACGCGTTCGGTTACTAAGCATAATTACTTGGTTAAGGATGTTAAAGATTTAGCTCGTATAATAAAAGAGGCTTTTCATATTGCTTCAACTGGTAGGCCAGGACCTGTTTTAATTGATTTACCTAAGGATGTTACTATGCAGGAATGTGATTTTAAATATCCCAAGCAGGCTAAATTAAGAAGTTATAATCCGACATATGTTGGCCATCCAGGCCAGATAAAGAGGGCAGCTGCAATGATATCCAAAAGCAGGCGGCCTGTTATTTATGCTGGTGGTGGTGTTATTATTTCTGGAGCTGAAAAAGAATTAAAAGAATTAGCTGTGAAAAACAAGATTCCGGTTACAACGACTTTGACTGGTCTCGGTGGTTTTCCTGAGACGCATCCTTTGTCTTTAAAGATGTTGGGTATGCATGGTTCGGTTTATGCTAATTATGCTATTATGGATTCGGATTTGATTATTGCCGTTGGTTCTAGATTTGATGATAGGGTTACAGGGAAAATTGATGAGTTTGCCCCAAGTGCAAAAGTTATCCATATTGATATTGACCCCTCAAGCATAAGTAAAAATGTTAAAGTTGATATTCCTATTGTTGGTGATTGTAAAAAGGTTCTCATTGATTTAAATAAAAAGATGAATAAGAAACCTGATACTCATGCCTGGCTTAAGCAGATAAAAGGCTGGAAGCAAAGTCATCCTTTAACTTATAATGGTGATAATAAGTTGCGTCCTCAGTATATTATTGAAGAGCTTAATAAGCTTACCAAGGGTAAAGCTATTATTTCAACTGAGGTTGGCCAAAATCAGATGTGGGCTGCTTTATTTTATCAGCATGATAAACCGCGCACTTTTGTAACTAGTGGTGGTCTGGGTACTATGGGTTATGGTTTTCCTGCAGCTTTGGGGGCTCAGATTGGACGTCCTAAAGAGTTAGTTTTTGATATTGCCGGTGATGGTAGTATTCAAATGAATATACAGGAATTGGCGACAGTTGCTGAATATAAAATCCCCGTTAAAATATTAATACTCAATAATTCATGCTTGGGAATGGTTAGGCAGTGGCAGGAATTGTTTTATGACAAGCGTTATCAATCTACGTTATTAAAAAATCCTGACTTTGTCAAAATAGCTGAAGGTTATGGCGTTAAAGGTATTAAAGTCACTAAGAAAAAAGATGTCGTTAAGGCATTAAAAGAAGCTATTAAAACACCAGGGCCGGTTTTGGTTGATTTTCATGTTGAAGGTGAGGAAAATGTTTTTCCTATGGTTCCAGCAGGTAAGGCCATTAATCAAATGATAGGGGGCTTAGCGTAGAATTATGTCAGATAAATTTAAGACACATATTATTTCTGTTTTAGTAGAAAACAGATTTGGAGTTTTAGCTCATATCTCTAGTTTATTTTCAGCTAGGGGGTTTAATATTGATTCCTTGGCGGT
>JAVCCI010000074.1 GCA_030765555.1 Candidatus Kappaea frigidicola | reverse complement strand
TATGATTAAATTTTTTAAAAAACATAAAATCACTCCTAATCTTACCGAAGGTAATATTTTAAATAATATATTTATTCTTGCTCTCCCTCTTTTAGTTAGAGCTGTTCTGGAATCATTTCAATCTGTTATTGATATGTTTTGGGTGGGCCGATTAGGACCTGAGGCCTTAGCTGGAGTGGCCATGGGTGGAACCATTGTAATGGTTCTCTTTCCGCTTTTAATAGGTATTGGAACCGGTACAACCGTAATGGTGGCTAGAGCCATAGGCGCAAAAAATCAAGAGGCAGCTGATAATGCAGCGACCCAATCAATCATTATTGCTTTAATAACAGCGGCAGTGTTATGTTTAATTGGAATTTTGTTTTCACATGATCTCTTAAAACTATTACAGGCAAGTCCCGAAGTCATTTTAATTGGAGAAGGCTATCTAAAAATTATTTTAGCCGGTGGAGTTGCCATGACAATGCTGTTCCTATGCGGTTCAATCCTGCAAGGCGCAGGAGATGCTGTAACTCCTATGAAGATTATGGGCCTATCAGTTATTGCTAATATTATCCTTGATCCATTTTTAATCTTTGGCTGGTTGGGCCTTCCCGCCCTGGGAGTCAAGGGTGCAGCTTTGGCTACAATTATTGCAGAAGGCATAGGTTCCTTCTTCTTACTTTATATACTTTTTAAAGGGAAATCAAATATTCATATCAGGTTTGATAAATATAAGATAAATTTTGCAGCTATCTCTCAAATATTTAAAATAGGAATACCCTCATCTATTCAAATGCTAGCTCGACATTTAATGAATTTAGTTCTTATGGCTATTGTAGCTGGATATGGAACTTATGCTGTTGCCGCCTATGGTATTGGCCTGCGACTAAGAATGCTTTTTTTATTACCTGCCTTCTCTTTTGGAGCAGCAGCCGCAACCTTAGTTGGTCAAAACCTAGGCGCTAAACAACCAGACAGAGCCCATAAAACCGCTTGGCTGGCTACTTTAATGAATGCTGCTATCATGACAGTTATAGGTATTCTTCTATTTTTATTCGCAGAGAATGTTATTAGCCTTTTTAATAAAAATCCAGAGGTAATTTCAATTGGTGTTAAATATCTAAAAATAACTTCTCTCTTCTTTCCGGCTATCGCTTTTGGTGTTGTTTTTGGTAGAGCTATTAATGGCGCTGGAGATACTATACCACCCATGATTATAACCTTTGTAACTCTCTGGCTTATTCAAATACCCCTGGCGATCATTTTACCTAGATACACTATCTTAGGACTTGATGGCATCTGGTGGGCTATATCAATCGCCACTCTCATCCAAGGCATATTAGCTCTTCTTTGGTTTGAGAGAGGTACATGGAAACTTAAAAAGGTGCATTTATATTCATAATGGAAATAAGAGAACTTTGTAAAAAGTTTAATATAACGTCTGAAGTAGCTGATATCCTAGCTAAAAAAGGTTATACAAAACTACACCCACCTCAGGAGACAGCTTTAAAATCTGGGATATTAGAAGGTAAAAACTTTGTCTTAGCAATGCCTACAGCCAGTGGCAAAACACTGATTGCTGAGCTAGCTATGATAAAATCTATTCTTTCTAATAAGGGCAGAGCCTTATATGTAGTTCCCCTAAGAGCTCTGGCGAGTGAGAAATATGAAGACCTCAAGGAAAAATATTCTCAATTAGGCCTAAAAGTAGCTCTGGCCTCTGGGGACTATGATACTCCGTCAAAATTTTTAGCCAACTACGATATTATTGTAGCTACTTCAGAAAAAGTTGATTCTCTCCTGCGTTTTAGGGCTCGCTGGCTGACTGAAAGCTTAACCATTGCTATCATTGATGAAATTCACCTTATTGATGATAGTTCCCGCGGTCCAACTTTAGAAATTCTTATAGCTAGACTTAAACAAGGCAACTCTTCTCTTCAATTTGTGGGTCTTTCAGCTACTATAAAAAATGCTAATCAAATCGCCTCCTGGCTTGAGGCTGAATGTTTTTTAAGTAGCTGGCGCCCGATCAAGCTTAAAGAAGGCGTTTACTATGATAAAATGGTCTATTATGAGAATGGTGATAAAAGAACCGTTGCAGCCTCATCAACTACCGGAATAAATTCCCTCTGCATGGAAACTGTCCAGGAGAGTGGCCAAGTCTTAGTTTTTGTAAGTACAAGGCGTTCTACCCAGGCTGAAGCCAGACGCATTGCCATAACTCTAAGTAAAGCCTTAACTGATGAAGAAAAAATAATATTAAATCATCTCTCTAAAAAAATAAGGACATCTTCTGCTGAAACCACGAAAGTTTCAAGCGAATTAGCCGAATGCATAAATAGCGGAGTTGCCTTTCATCATGCGGGACTAACTCACACACAGAGAAAACTAATCGAAGATAATTTTAAAGAAAATATAATTAAAGTTATCTGCTGTACCCCAACACTTGCTGCAGGTGTTAACTTACCAGCCAGAAGAGTTATCATTAGGGATTATAAAAGATTCGATGCCATTAATGGTTCTCATCATATAGCTGTTTTTGAATATAAACAGATGCGCGGACGTGCCGGAAGGCCGAAATATGATACTTATGGCGAATCTGTATTAATCGCTAAATCAGAGGATGAGAAAAATGTTCTCTTTGAAGATTTTGTTTGTGCCCAACCGGAACCTATTATTTCTAAACTAGGTCAAGAAAACGCGCTATGCATGCATATACTTTCATCTGTAGCAGCTGGATATGTGCATACCGAAAAAGGACTCATGGACTTTTTATCGCATACCTTTTTTGCTACTCAAGAAGACCCACATGCACTTCTGGGGCTAACCGATAGAATAATCGAATTTCTATGCTTTGAAGACCTTCTCACATCTACTAATGGAAAATACAGAGCAACTCCTTTTGGCAACCTGGTTTCGAGGCTATATATTGACCCTCAGACAGGAGTTATTATTAGAAAAGGCTTAAAGAACTCTATGGAGATTGTCCCCTCAACTGTGGCCCTGTTGCATTTGATAAGCTGTTGCCCTAATATGCCTAACTTAAGATTAAATAAAAAAAATAGAGATGAAGTAGAAATGTATTTCGGCCTCAATAGTGAAGATATGCTGCTCCCTTTTCAAAGATATTACAGTCATTCAGATTACAATACATATCTTCAGTCACTAACCACCGCTTTAATGTTTAATGAATGGGTTGAGGAAATTAAAGAAGATAGCATTTGTGATAAATATCCCGTAGGACCAGGAGACATAAGAAGATTAATTGAGACAGCTAAATGGCTTTTATATGCCGCACAACAGATAGCTGAATTGTTTAATATTAATATTGTCGGCTCCAGACTTCAAGCCCTTCAGAGAAGGATTCAGTATGGAATAAAAGAAGAATTACTTTCCTTGGTAAGTATAAAAAATATTGGCCGCATAAGAGCCAGAAATCTATATAGTAGTGGAGTAAAAAGCCCTGTAGATATTAAAAGAGTTAGTATTGATGCGCTTATGAAAGCTGGGGGAATTGGTAAAACAGTTGCTATGGGAATTAAGAAACAAGTTGAGAGTGATAAGTTTAAAATCCTATAAAATCTTTAAGAAAATAAATCCAATCACAAAAAATACTATAGCTATTAATCTAAAATAAAAAAAAGGTACATGAGATAAATAATTACTTATCTTCTCACCTGCTTTTTTATTGAGCATTAAAATACCCCTTACTACAGCCACAAACCCTATAACCACTAGAACTCTGAGCAAAATTGATTCAGATATAAAAAACAACTCAAAGAAAACACTACCCAATAATAGAATAACAACAATAATAAGCTTAAATTGACGCTTACCTGTTTTTTTTCTAAAGAAATTATGAATAAAAACAGGTTTTACAATTCCTATTAATCCGATTAACATCCAAAATATACCCACTATATCATTTATCATATCACTCAGCAACTATAGCTTCCTGCGTCCAGTTTGTCCAATCAACATTAGCTTCCCAATTACTATCCTTCATAGGACTAATAATAACATCTATCGGCTGACTAAAGACATCGCTACAATTAAAGACTGCTTCTAAATTAGATCCATTGCTTAATTGAAATAAACCTACAGATAACATATCGCGTAAGTCATCGTAGGAATATTCGTTACTTACAGCATCACCTGCATTATCTATAACGTAGAAATTACTCACAAGCGTATGTCTACCGCTTAAATCAACCGTAAAACCAGCTGCTGTTTGAGCTGCATTATCATAATATTCATCAATAGCTGTATATTCAGAAGTACCATTTACACTAAATTGATAAGTTTCAGAAATATCCTGATACCAGGTAGTTGAATAAGTTCTTTCCTCAAACCAAACTGTCTCTTCAATAGAATCATTATTATGGGCGAGATCTATTTTCATCTTAGTTGGATAAGCTAATTTGGGATCGCTACTACCGACCTGATAATATGTTGGATCCGTACTGGTAATTCTATAACTTCCACTTTCTTCAAAAACATCTAAATACTCTTGCCAGGGTAGTTCATTTAACTCATCACCCTCAATAATCCTATTAAATGTTGTTGTAAAACTTAAAGTTGATAATCCGTGCCTAGCCAAATTAGAGGTATCATCAGTGCGTAAGTTTATATTTAAAATCTGGACCTGATTATCAGCCGGACGCATAATGTACTGCTCAACTCTAACTCTATTACCCCATTTATCAGTCATGACTTTATGCATCTGAGCATCAGCTAGCTGGGTCATACGCGCATCCATATCGCGTGAGTAAATATCACTGCGATGTTGAGCGATATCATCTCTGATATCACCTTCTTCGACTAATTCATAAATTTTCTGCCTTATTTCATGGCGAGATCCATATCCTTTAACGGTACTATCAGCATCAGCAACAGCATCATCAGGAAATGCATCCTCATTATTGCCCCAGCCATCAGAGTCACTATCATACTGCTCATAATAATCCCTCGCAAAAGCATCAGAACCATTAACATAACCATCACCATCTATATCAGCATCAAACTCATCATCTGTGCCATCGCCATCAAGGTCATTACCTGAAGCCCGATTGGGATCATTGGGGTATAAATCATTAACATCTAAAACACCATCACCATCAGAATCAAGACTACTTAAAGCGGCTACTTGCCTTCTCATTTCACTACCTTGAGAATTTTGATCACTCTTTTTATCGTCATCAGCATCCTCTTTACCTTTATCGCCTTCCTGCTCCATTTTAGATGCATCTTGTTGTAGAGATTTCTTACCTGAATTTGAACTACCATTACCAGCTTTAAAACTTGAAGCTTTGGCTTTTAATGTTTTAGAAGCATTATTGCGCCAAGCTGCCCATCCGCTTCTTTCCTGCTTGGAAAGCTTTTGAGTTTGACCTAAAAAACCAGAACCAGCTGTTCTCTTAAAACCCTGATTAATTGTAAATTTATTACCTTGAGGATTACCTTGTGAATTTAGTTGCTGTAAGTAAATGGAATTTTTAAAACATGATGCCGTCGTAACCGGATTATATGATACTTTAAAATCGGTTCCCCTGCTGCCGCATAAAGCCGTGGGTGTCCTGACTTCAAATGATGAATTTTTATTTTGATTTTCTATAATACAGGAAAGCTCACCCTTATCAAGCTTTACCTCATTAATATCTTTATTATAGACACCGATAATTGCTTGCGTTGAAGACGCTAATTTTAAGATGCCTTGTAATCCGCCTTCTTTGATTTCAATGACTAAAAGCTCAGCATAGGAATTCTCATTCTTGCCCGTCTTAATCATGTCGCCTTCTTCAAGCTTGAGACCAGTAGAAGCCGGAAGCCAATATAAATCAGAATTTTTTTTATAAAAAACTTCATTCTCTACTTTAATTATCTCGACAATCCTGGCATTTATTGCTTCGTCATAAGCTGCTTGTTGGCAATATCCAGTATGAGAGATACCAGCAAATGCTATAAAAAGGAACGCAATAAAAACTATTTTTTTCATATTTGCTTTCATTCTTTTTTTATGAGTATACTTTATGTAAACAGTTATGTCAAGAAGGCTCGCAAAAAGAGCCCTGAAATTATATCAAGGCTCTTGTAATCAACTAAATTATACTTGTTACTGTTTTTAAGAAGCAGCTGCTTATTTTACTCCCCACCAATTAAGACACCGTCTAAATCATCGCCTGAGGCGCGGTTTGGGTCGGCAGGATATAAATCATCCTTGTCTAAAACACCATCACCATCGGAATCTACGCTAAGATTTCCTCTTAGGACAGCACCCTGAACATTCTGCTCACCTAATTTATCATTTTTAGCATCTTTTGAATTATTATTTAAATCGGCAGCATCTTTATTAAGATTACTACTTCCACCAGGAACCGGTGTGTATGGATCAGCGGTATTCCCGCCAGAACCAGGAAGATTACTACTGCAGAACTTACCCAAATCTCTCATCCAAGAATTCCATCTTCGCTTCTGCCAAGAGCCAATTCTTTTAGTTGGGCCAATAAACCCACCTCCGCCAATTGTTTTCTTATGACCTTCATTAATATTGGATTGATCACCAGCTGGCAGACCTTGTTCATTGAGCATCTGCATGAATATCTTATTTTCGAAACAATATGCAGTAGTTTTTGGATTATGAGTTACTTTCCATCCAGTACCTTTAGCACCACAAATAGCCACAGGTGTCTTAACATCAAATTTTGTACCTTTATTTGTTTTCTGCAATATACAAGAAAGCCCACCTTTATCAAGAGAGATCAGTGTATTATCTGGAGAAATTTTTGTAAGTTCAACAGTTGAGCCATATTCTATGCGTACTACATTTTTCTTAGAAGAGTCCTCAGCATAGTTAAACATGAGCTCAATGTATGAAGATGTTTTACCTGTCTTAATCTTAGTGCCATTTTTCAGCCTCATACCTACAACAGGCATCATCCAGTCATTATTATTTTTTTCCTGGATTTGAACATTACCTTTATAGCGAATTACAACCGCATCGGTTCCGGTAAATTCAATACCGCTAAAACATTCATCAACTGCCCAACACATGTCCGCAGTAACAGATAGCATCCCTACAAGCAAACAGCCCATAAAGACAAACATTGATAAACGCAAAAATCTCATAACACACCTCATTTTTTTGTATATGATTTATAAATTAATAGTATGTTTCTAATATAACAGAGTAAACTATTACAGTTATAGCAGAGTAAACTATTACAGTCAAGTAAATATTATTGCTATTCTTCTTCAAAATATTGCTAATAAATCGCAATTTAATCCTTTAAATGGTAATCAACATATTGAGAGAGGAGCTCTCTGACTGTTTCCGGAGGACGTACTATAAAGTAGTGATTTACAATTGCGTGACCAAATTCATGACCCAATACATTTTCATTAATTCTACTCTGAGTAGTATATATAGTATTATTTTCATATACATAATAAGAGTAGAGATGTCTACGCTCACTCATAATTTCTTCATAAGCGTCATCAAGCATTTCTGTGGTTTCATAAAAAACTACGTTAACATGAAAATCAGCAGGATACATATCAAGGATCTGCTCAGACCTTAAAAGGATAATGTCACATTTTAGAGCAATTCTCTTAGAAATACTGCTCGTAGTTCTGAGGGCCCTTCTTTCCATTTCGGAAATATTAACAAACCTTATATTGAGATGCTTGTCTAACTCATTAAAGTCAACATTACCCACAAAGTACAAAGTGCAATAATCACCTTCGACCTTGAAAGCATTATCTAATTCATCTGCCTGTACCCCTTGAAAAACACCATAAATAAAAAAGGTGGCGATGAATAATATTAATCCAAAAACGGGCGCCCTATTAAAGCTTGAAGGCACTAATTTCCCGGGAGATATCATCTATAAGCTCTTCTATTTCTTTACTGGTTGGATTTTTCTCAGACTGTTTTTTCATAACTAAAGAAAGATTATCCATCTTTTGCCTAAGAGATGAAATGCGAACATTTAAAGATTTAACCATTACATCCAAACTCTCAGCTACAAATTGCAGTTGATCAGCAGAACGTAGCTTAACTTGAAAACTAAGATTTCCCTCTGTCACTTCCTGGGCCGCTCTTTCAAACCTATAAGCAGGACCAGCTATCTTATGCGATAAAAATAATGTGACTGAAATCACAGCTAAACTAATTATAACAGTTGTAATTAAAGCTGTTAAAATCATGACTGGCAAGAGATAATCAGCAGTAGATTTAATAACCAATCTAGAATTTTCAAAAGCAGTAGTGCTACTAGACATCGAAAGCAAGTACACTAATGCCCCAAATACGAGACATGCTAAGGCTATTAAAATACAAAATTTAACTATAAACCTGGATTGAAATCCCTTATTAATATAATATTTTCTTCTTTTAATTGACATTGAAAACCTCCGATTCTTATTCTAAATTAATTTTCTTAAGAACGTCTTCATTAATTTTTATATAAGTCTTGCCTTTTACGTCTTCAATCCACTCCCTCATCTTTGCTGTTTCCTTCTGGCTTCTAATAATTCTCTTTATTTCGGGCTTTACCTCAGCTAAAGGACCAATGTCAGGGTTAGTTTCTTTAAGAGCTTTATAATAAGCTTGAACTTCATTATCATATACAAAAATTTCATCTGATATTTCTTTTGCCTTCTTTTCAATCAACATAATAAGTAATGTCTGCTTCCAGTAATTTTCTATTGTTTTTCTGAACCTTTCATCTTTATCTAGATTTAAATTCTGGGCCTCCTGCAAGAGAATTTCTTTCTCCAGAATATCATTTAAGGCATTGAGCCGCCCTTCATAAGTTTTTACACTCTGTGGCCTATATAAAGATAAGCTTTTAAGGTCCTCCTTAAAATCACCAACACTCATATAGTAAGAATTGATTTGAGCCACCGCTTCTGTGTTTTCTGAATTCTGTGAACAATTGATTTGAAATAAAGCTAGAACTGATATAGTAATGCAGAGTAAAGCTGTGCGCATCGCATTTCCCCCTAATTATTTTATACTTACGTTACATAACACGATTAAAAACAATCTTTTACATCAATATTCTACTATTCTTATAAGCCATTTGTCAAGTGAGTAAAAAAAGTAAATTTATCTTTACATTGGAATGCACATATATTATAATTTCGTTATATGTAAAATTAATACATAAAGGAGTGGCAGGATGAAAAATGTTAAAAAAATTTTACCTTTAATAATAATCTCACTAGTGTTATGCCTTGCAACCTCTAATTTAATATATGCAGCAGATTCTGAAGTTGGAGCTAAGGATACTAAGGATCTCGAGCTGACAGATGATGCTAAGCCAGAAAAAAAGGAAGTTACCTTTTTTGGAAAAAAAATTATTCCTATATTAAATACCGATATTTTGGGTACATATTCAAAAATACAAGGGCACAATGATACCGGCGGTGCCATTGTTGATGTGCTCTTTTCCCCAGCTATTAAAATCAGTGACGACCATTATGTCATTCCGCTTTATAATTTCAATTATGCCAGAGAACAGCAGATTATAGCCGAAGAAGAAGG
>JAVCCI010000089.1 GCA_030765555.1 Candidatus Kappaea frigidicola | reverse complement strand
TCCAAAGTAAGCCAGAGGGTTTTAATGGCTCTTTTTAAAACAGAAGTATAAGCAATATCAAAAGTATAGCCTTCAGCTTTTAAGGTTTGAGCAGCTGCCTGGCCTTCTTCAAGGCCTTTTTGGGATAAATCTACATCAGTCCAACCAGTGAACCTGTTTTCTTTATTCCAGGTACTTTCTCCGTGTCTTAGTAAGACAACTTTTATTACAGACATAATTTTTCTCCTTAATGAGACCATGATTTACATGACTATGAAGGAATGTAAATCATATGGTCGAATTAATCCCCCATTCTTTGGTTCTTAAAGAATGCAGAGGGGATTTACGCAATTAGTTTTATTGCCTTTTATTATTTACTAGATTTGATTTTTTTTCAAGGATTAATTAAATAAAACCCAAAAAAGAGCATATTGACTTTTTGCTATTAGAAGCATAAAATATAAGAACCTTATTCATGAATAATATATTAGAAAAATATCAACTTTTTATAGATAAAAACAGAAGATTTTTACTGGCTATAGCTAGCTTTGTATTAATAGTTTTAGCTATTCATATTGCTTCTGCTATTTATCATCAATATAACGGTTGGGTAATAAGAGCTTCCTTTTACGGAAGACCCTTTCACGGTAGAAGGACTTCCTGTGGGGAAGTATATAATATGAACGCCTTGACTGCTGCTCATAGAACCTTACCCATGGGGACACGTCTGAAAGTAACCAATTTAAAAAATGGTCGCTCAGTAATTGTTAGAATTAATGACCGTGGCCCCTTTATGTGGGGTCGCAATATAGATTTATCTGTAGCAGCCGCCAAACAGCTTAAAATGGTAAAAGACGGAATAACTAAAGTAAGAATTGAGATTATTAAATAGGAGGAATTATGCTTAGCAAAATTGACCCCGCAACTACTAAAAGCTACAAAGCCCTAGAGGCACATTATAAAAAAATAAAAGATGTCCAGATGAGAAAACTTTTTAAAGATGATCCAGAGAGATTTTCCAAATTTTCTCTCACTTTTAAAGATATCTTATTTGATTATTCAAAGAACATAATTTCAGAAGATACTATTAAATTGCTTCTAGAGCTTGCCAAAGAAACGAAGCTTAAAGAAGCTATAAAGCAGATGTTTTCTGGCGAAAAAATCAACGAAACTGAAGATAGGGCAGTCTTACATATTGCACTAAGAAATCGCTCTAATAAACCTATAAAAGTTGATGGGGTAGATGTTATGCCCGAAGTCAATGTCGTCTTGGATCAGATGAAAAAATTCAGCTATAAGGTTTCTTTGGGTAAATGGATGGGATATACTCATAAACCCATAAGTGACGTTGTCAATATCGGTATTGGCGGATCTGATTTAGGGCCGGTAATGGTTGCCGAGGCTTTAAAGGCTTATAAAAAGAAAAAGATTAATACTCATTTTGTCTCTAATGTTGATGCAACTAATATAGCAGAAACCCTCAAAGGCCTTGATCCTGAAAAAACACTCTTTATTATTGCTTCAAAGACATTTACTACCCAAGAAACCATGACTAATGCTTATACGGCCAGGCGCTGGTTTATGTCTTGGGCAAAAAATGAAAGATATATTAAACGTCACTTTATAGCTGTTTCTACTAATGAAGAGAAAGTGGTAGAATTCGGGATTGATAAAGATAATATGTTCAGGTTTTGGGATTGGGTGGGAGGCCGCTATTCTCTTTGGTCAGCCATCGGACTTTCTATAGCCTGCACTATTGGTTTTAAGGATTTTGTTGAACTTTTAGAGGGCGCTCATGCAATGGATAAACATTTTAAAAGCACTGCTTTTAGCAAAAACATTCCGGTAATTTTAGCTCTTCTAGGTATCTGGTATAATAATTTTTTTAAAAGCGAATCTCACGCTGTGTTGCCTTATAGTGAATATTTACACCGCTTGCCGGCCTATTTACAGCAGGCAGATATGGAAAGTAACGGAAAATATGTTGCCCGGGATGCCAAGGCAGTTACTTATCAAACTGGTCCCATTATTTGGGGAGAACCGGGTACTAACGGTCAGCATGCCTTCTATCAATTAATCCATCAGGGCACTAAATTAATACCCTGCGATTTTTTAGCACCGGCCATAAGTCACAATCCCTTGGGAGAACACCACCAAATACTTTTATCTAATTTCTTTGCCCAAACTGAAGCTTTGATGAAGGGTAAAAATGAAGAGGAAGTTATTGAAGAATTAAAGGCTACGGGTAAAACAGAAGAAGAAATTAAAAAGCTTTTACCATATAAAATCTTTAAAGGAAATAAACCCACTAATTCAATTATTTTTAAAAAACTTACTCCTTATACCTTGGGTTGTTTAATTGCCACGTATGAGCATAAAATCTTTACCCAAGGTGTTATCTGGAATATCTTCAGTTTTGATCAGTGGGGGGTAGAGTTAGGCAAGCAGTTGGCAAAAAGTATTTTGCCTGAATTAAAACAAAGTGAAAAAGTAACATCTCATGATTCTTCAACTAATGGTCTTATAAATACATACAAAAAGATGAGAGAATAAAGGAGAAAAAAATGAATTTTATTAAAAAACTTATTTATCCTATAGCGTTTTTAATTATTATGGCTTTAGGAATCTACGGTTATAGTTTTTATCAGAAATATGTAAACGAGAATAAGGTTTTGAAACAGATTATTGAACGCTTGGAGGCGGAAAGTCGTATTGCCGAGGTGCTGGTAACCGATGTGCATTTTGACGAAGAGTCAGCTAGGACATTTACAACCATTAAATTCCTGGAATATGATTCTAAGGGGAATCCAACGCAACCGGAATATTTTACTTTCTCCGGTAACGTAATTCAGTTTCAATCTCTAGTTATCAGGTTTGATGATATTAAGGTTAAGAATAAAGATAAGCTAAAAGGTAAAAGTGCTTATATTTTTTGGAAAGTTTTTATGCTGGATGGGCCCAATACCCAAGAATTCGAAATTACCTCTGCAAATAGAATACCTCAAGGATATAAAATAGAGACAGCGCAGTCAGATTATGAAAAGAAAATATGGCAGAAGTTTTGGGAATATGCTTTACATCCAGATAAAGCTCAGAGAATAGGTATTAAAAATGCTCAAATAGAGGCTCCAGGTACGATGTTTGTGCCCGGAACTATTTACACTATAAAAATAGAACATGATGGTGGCATGCGTATCGATGCTTCACCTCTACCCGAAATACTAAAAGGTGAAACTATACCTAGTTGTAATTAATATTTCTTGACCAAGAGTATTTTTTAGGTGTAGAATAATTAAGGAAACATTTCCTAGGAGTTTTAAAGAAATTTCAGGGACTAAGTCGTGGAAATCTTATGGATTTCTCAGGGTAATTCGCACAAATCCCCTCTACATTCTTTGAAAGCCAAAGAATGGGGGATTAATTCGGGCTTATCAGGTATGTTCACTTTATTCCATAACCGATGTGCTTTTGACCTAAAATATCCCGCATTACGCTAAAGCTTAAAGCTGCGGGATTTAATTCGGGTGAATCCCCTCTACATTCTTTGAAAAGCAAAGAATGGGGGATTAATTCGCACGAATAGTTTATGACATTTTAAATATGACATAAACTATGTGCTCATTAAAAAAGGAGGCTTGAATGAAAAAGTTTATCTCCTGTTGTTTAGTGGTAATGTGCATCATTTCTGTATCTACAATGGCATTTGCCCAGGATAAATGGGGCAATATGATTATTGAATGCGCCAAAGTATTTGAGGAAATGACACAGATGCCAGAAAAAGGTATTCCTTCCAATTTAGTCAAAGACTGCTACGCTATCGCAATTTTCCCTAATACAATTGAAGCCGGCTTTGTTTTTGGCGGCCAGTATGCTCAGGGAGTTATTATTTGTAAAGATAAAAAAGCTGGTAGTTGGAGTGCTCCTGCAGTATTTAATTTAAAGGGCGGTTCTTTTGGATGGCAGATAGGTGGACAGGCAGCTGATAATATATTGCTTATTATGAGCGAAAGAGGCTTGGATGGTTTAATGAAAAGTAAATTTAAGCTCGGAGCTGATGCTTCTATTTCAGCTGGTCCTCTAGGCAGAGATGCAGCTGCAGCCACAGATGCCCAGCTAAAGGGCGGCATACTTTCTTATTCGAGGAGCCGAGGAGCTTTTATCGGGCTGAAATTAGATGGCTCTGTTATTAGATATAATAAGGGCGCTAATAAAGATGTATATGGACAAGATTTAACAGCTAATGATATTTTAATAAAGAAGACGGTTCAGCCATCAACAAGTTCTGATAGATTAATGAAGGCCCTACAAAAATATTAATAATATAAAGAGGTTTATTATAAATAGAGCCGGGTAAAAGTTAAGCTACCCGGCTTTGTTTTTTCATTATGAAAAAAGAAGATATAAAAAATTTAACTTCGGATGAATTAAGAAAAAAAGTTGTAGTTCTAAAGGAATCTGCCTACCGTACCGATCAGATACTAAGCTGGCTTTACGTCAAAGGGGTAAAAAGTTTTGCTCAAATGAGCAACTTAACTCCGGAGCTACAAAAAAAACTGGCTAATTCTTTTTATATTGGTGAATTAGAATTAGCTGAACGTTTGATTTCTAATGACGGTACTCAAAAATTTCTTTTTAAACTCGAAGACGGCAATTTCATTGAGACCGTTTTGATTAAAGCTACCGGCAGAGAAACTGTTTGTGTTTCCACTCAGGCTGGCTGTAAATTTGCCTGCAAATTTTGTGCTAGCGGAAAAAAAGGTTTTATTAGAAATCTCAAACCCTCAGAGATAACAGGACAGATTGTTTATCTAAAGCACAAACTTAATTTTCACGTAACGAATATAGTTTTTATGGGTATGGGTGAGCCCTTGGATAATTATTTAAATACCGTTAAGGCAGTAAAAATAATTAATGATGAAAAATGCCTTAATATTGCTGCAAGAAGAATTACTATTTCTACTTGTGGTATAATTCCAGCAATAAAAAAATTGAAGAACCTTAATTTGCAGATAAATTTATCAATTTCACTTCATGCTGCTGATGATAAATTACGTAGTCGCCTTATGCCAGTTAACAAGAAATACCCCCTTAAAAAACTTATTAATGAAGTAGAAAATTATTTTAAGGCTACCAATAGAAAAATAACCCTGGAATATATTCTTATGAAATCAATTAATGATTCGAAGTGCGATGCGGAAGGCTTAGCCCGCATTGCCAATCAACTTAAAGCTACAATCAATTTAATTCCTTGCCATGAAGTGACAGGGCACAATTTAACAGCCCCAGATAAAGATGCAATCGATAGGTTTATTAAACACTTAAGGCGCCTTGAAGCTAATGTAACTTTAAGAGTTTCAAAAGGGACTGATATTGGTGGGGCTTGTGGTCAATTAGCAGGGAAGAAATAATAATTAATCTTTTTTAAAATGTTCTTTTAACTTAGTTTCAGAATTCAAATAAACTATAACTACCTTGCCGGTAGCTTTTTTTATGTCATTTTGCCAGGCTTCATGCGAAATTGTAAAAGACGTATTTCCAATTTTTTATATATAGGTTTTTACTTTCCTTCTAATTTCCACGAATCCGTCATTTTAAATTTGCAATCATCCACTGAGCCTTGAATAGTTTTAAAGGCTATATTTTTTATAAAATGTAATACTTTTATTGATTTTACCTTAGCGCTCTGCTATACTAATTATCAATTAATCAAAAGGGGATAGAGTGATGAAGAAATTTCTTTTTATTATGAGTTTTATTTTATGTTTAACTTACTTTGGAG
>JAVCCI010000028.1 GCA_030765555.1 Candidatus Kappaea frigidicola | reverse complement strand
GTCAACTTGGAGAGTTTAGACAGGATAGAGACAACGTTAGCCAATTGTGAGATAGCTTACTGGAATCTAGTTTATACCTATAAATCTACAGCGATTAATCATAATATGCTTATGAGGGCCGAGCATCTTTATAAGATATATCAAGATAGATTTGAGAGGGGAATTGCGGAGAGTCCTGATGTATATGCTAGTGAGGCTAATGTAAATATTAGTAATATTAATTATGAAATAGCTCAAAATAGCATTCTTAATGCTTCTAATTTTTTAAAGGTTAATTTGAATATAGATAGTCAGGAAGCTATTAAACCAAATGAGACCCTCGTGACTCCATATTTAAAAGCTGATTATATTGAGCACTTAAAAGATGCTGTTGCCAAGAGAAGAGATTATAGAGCTGCTTTAAAGAATGTTGAGGCTCAAAATATAAATGTAGTGATTAAGAAGAATAATCTCTGGCCCGAAATTGATTTAGTAGCGACATATGAGAGAAATGGAATAGATTCTGATGGCCAGCAGTCCTTGAAGGATATAGCGGATGAAGATAATTCAGAATATTACTTGGGCGTCGATGTTAGTATGTATCTGGAAAATAGAGAGGCGCGGGCTGAGAAAAAACAGGCGTTACTAATGCAGAAAAAAGCCCTTATTAGTTTAAAAAAACTAGAACTGGAAATAGCTAGTGAGTTAGACGAAAGAGTGCGTGAAGTAAATATTGATGCTGAAAAAATACGCAGATGGGAAGAGATAGTCAGGCTGCAAACTGAGAAGCTTGCCGCTGAGGAAGAAATGGTCAAATATGGTAGGTCAAGCTCAGATATTCTTATTCGTTATCAGAATGATTTATTGAATGCTCAAATGTCTTTGGCGGCTTCATATTTAGAATACCGCATTTCTAGGATTGAACTTGAATTAGCAAAAAATAATATTCTAATTAATTTAGATGCAGAAGATTTAATTAAAATAACTAATTAAGGTAAAAAGATTCATGAAAATATCAGAATTTTCAGTTAAACATTCATTGCTTGTTAATCTTGTCTCAATATTTATAATTATTGCTGGCTTAGCCACTATTTTTGTTTATCATATCAGGCGAGAAGCATTTCCGGAAGTATCCTTTGATATGGTTATTGTCCAGACTGTTTATCCTGGAGCAGCCCCTCAAGAGGTTGAGAAGTTAGTTACAGTGCCTATTGAAAAAGAACTTAAAGGGGTTGATGGTATCGAGACCATGACTTCTAGCTCTATAGATAATGTTTCTGCGATACAATTAGATATCAGTCAAGATGTAAAAGATAAGGATAAAGTAGTTGATGATATAGAAAAAGCCGTTAATATGGTCACTGATTTACCAAATGATGTTGAGGAGCCTATTGTTACGGAGATTACATCTGGTGAAATACCTATTGTCAAAATTGTTTTAAGTGGCGAAATGACAGAGGAAAAACTGCAGGACATTGCCGAGCGATTAGAAGATGAGTTAGAAGATGTTCCTGGTGTCTCTTCAATCTCTCGTACAGGCTTCAGAGATAGAGAAGTTTGGGTTGAGATTGATCCAGCGAAGTTAATTGAAGTACATGTTAGCTTAGAAGAGGTGATGAATGCCCTTGGCAAGCGTAATGTCAGTATTCCTGCGGGTAAAATCAGAGGTGCTGAGGAAATTACTATTAGAACAACAGGTGAATTTTATACTAAGGAAGAAATTGAGAATGTTGTTATTAGGGCTAACGATTTGGGAAACTGGCTTAAAATTAAAGATGTAGCTAATGTTAAGTTTACCTTTGAAGATGAAGATATAATCAATAAAAGTGTCGGAAGTAGATCTATATCTCTGACTGTTATCAAACGCTCTAGCGGAGATGCGGTTACTACGGTTGATGAGGCAGTCAGGCGTACTGAGGAATTCAAAAGCCATGAGGATGAAAGCCTCCAGGTTTCATATATTGACGATATGTCTTATTATATAAAACGTCGTTTGGGTGTATTGAAGAATAATGGTATTGTGGGTTTTATCTTGGTTATTTGTGTGTTGATGTTCTTTTTGAATCATAAAATAGCCGTATTGACTGCTCTGGGTATACCTATTGCCTTTGCTGCTACATTAACCATTATGGGCTGTCTTGGTATCAGTATTAACTTGATTAGTATGTTTGGTTTAATTATTGTTTTAGGTATGTTGGTTGATGATGGAATTATTGTAGCTGAGAACTGTTCGCGGCATATTGAGATGGGATGTAATCCCAGAGAGGCTGCCATAAAGGGTACTGATGAGGTTGTAAAGCCTGTTGTGACAGCTGTTTTAACTACTATTGCTACATTTTTTCCTTTATTCTTTTTTCCCGGTATGATGGGTAAGTTTCTGGGCAATATACCCGCGGTTGTAATCATTGCTTTAGTGGCTTCATTGTTAGAGGCCCTGATTATCTTACCTTCGCATTTTGCAGACTTTGTAAAGATTCCTAAGAAAGGTAAGTTTGCTTCTAAGAAAGAATTACCTTGGTTTAAGCATCTAGTTAGTTTTTATACTCGAATTTTAAAAAAGGCTCTTAATAAGCGCTATTGGGTTCTTGGCGCATTATTTTTAACTTTAATTGCTACCCTTATTTTAGCTTTTAATATGAAATTTATTTTATTTGGTTCAGAAGAAGGGATTGAGCAATTTTATATAAGAGCGGAGGCTCAGGTAGGTACCCCATTAAGTAAGACTAATGAATTGATTGAGCAGGTTGAGAAAGTGATCTCAGGGATGCCTGAGAATCAAATGGAATCCTACACGACTCAGGTGGGAATGATGGGTCAGAGTTGGATGTTTGATGAATATGGCAAGAATGGTTCTCATACTGCTCAAGTGACAGTCTACCTAACGCCTTTTACTGAGAGATCTAAAAATGTATCAGAAATAATTGATAGCCTAAGGCCGCAGATAACTAATATCGAAGGTTTCAAAAATCTCTATTTTGAAAAAGAACAAGAAGGTCCTCCTGTAGGTATGCCAATTGCAGTTGAAATCAGAGGTGAAGATTTTAAAACTCTTAATGAGATAGCTTCAATAATTATGAATTATCTTGGAGGGATCGAGGGTATTGCAGATGTTCAAAACACTCATGAAGTTGGCCGCAATGAAATTGAGGTTGTAGTTGATGAGGAGGCGGCTGCTAGCTCTTATGTAACTATAACTGATATTGCCTCATCTATTAGATTTGCTTTTAAAGGTGGCATAGCCACATCAATCAAGCCTACTAAAGCCGAAGAAGAAATTGATGTTGTGGTTAGATTTCCTGAAGAACTTAGAACTGATAAGAATTTATTTGATAAAATAATGGTACCTAATGAGTACGGACATTTAATTCCTCTCAAAAAGGTTGCTCACTTAAAAGAGAAGAAAGCAGTTTCTTCGATTCGCCATCTTGATGGCAAGCGTGTTATTACTGTTAGAGCTAATGTGGATAATCAAAATATAACCTCGGTTAAGGCCAATAAAATGTTGGCTAATAAGTTTGGTGGCATTGAAGATAAATATCCTGGATATGAGATAACCTTTGGTGGTGAGCAGGAAGAAAATGAGAAGGTAGCTCGATATTTTGTAATTGCCTTCGGCTTGTCCTTATTCTTGATATTTATGATTTTAGCCGCAACCTTTAATTCAATGATTCAACCATTCATTGTTATGATGGCCATACCCTTTGGACTTATTGGTGTTATTTGGGCATTTTTCTTTCACGGCCTCCCGCTCGGATTCTTTATGATGGTTGGTTTTATCGGTCTTGTCGGTATTGTAGTAAATGATTCTATCGTTTTGGTTGAATTTATTAATGGCCTCAGGCGTAAAGGTGTTGAACGTAGAAAGTCAATTATTGAAGGTGGACAATTAAGACTTAGGCCGGTTATTTTAACAACTGTTACAACGGTTTTCGGATTAATTCCGGTTGCTTACGGTATTGGTGGGGGAGACCCATTTTTAAAGCCTCTAGCCCTAACTATTGTTTGGGGTATTATGTGTGCAACAGCTCTTACCTTAATCGTAATTCCCTGTATTTATGCCATAATTGATGACCTCTGGGGAAAAGTCGCAGGTCATACTACAGTTGAAAAAAATGGGCAGGCATCAGGAGGCTTTATGAGCTTCTTTAATAGATAACAAAAGTTTGACCTAGGCCTAAATTTTATGGTATTATATTACGCAATGTGAGGTGGAGCTTGAGTTATGAATTTTGGTTCAGTAAAATATATTGAAGGCGATAGACTTATTGATGGTGAGCTTATCCTTGATGAGAGTCGTTTATATATTTCATCAGATACTGTCTCTTCGAGTACTTACATACCCCTTGATAAAGTTATCCTTTTAAGAAAAAAATTTAACGGTGTAGAAATACAGGTTAAGTTATCAGCTATTAATAGTCTTTTTGTGAAGATATTGATACCTACTAATGCTAAAAATAAATTAATCAAAAGTATTGTAAATAAGCAAAAATTAACGAAGAAATTTTTAAGACGCGAATGGGTAGGTCAGGCCTCGTGGAGATAATATAGTTATTCATCAATAAAAGGAGCTGCTTAAATGAAACATATCAAATTAGGTTTAATCTCAACTATATTTCTTTGTATTCTCATATCCCTAATTTTCGGGTGCGCAGGCCCACGTCCAAAGCCAGTTACACAAATTACAAAGCCGGATGCCTCAAGTATGACTGATGATGAATTTTTAGATATGGTTCAAAAGAAGTGTTTTCTTTTTATGTGGAATGAGGCTAATCCAGAAACAGGATTAATTAAAGATAGGGCTGATAATTTTAATTTTTGTGATGATAGGAAAATTGCATCAGTGGCTTCTGTGGGCTATGGGCTATCTGCTATTTGTGTAGCTCAAGAAAGAGGTTGGGTAGGAGAGAAAGCAGCTTACGAGCGGGTTTTAAATACATTAAAGTTTTTTAGGGATGGAATGGAAAATAATCATGGTTTTTATTATCATTTTGTCCACATGGATACAGGACAACATTTACCAAATTCAGAGGGTTCATCTATAGATACGGCTATATTTTTAGCAGGTGCTTTAACTGCGGCAGAGTATTATAAAGGCACTGAGGTTGAAGAGGTGGCCAACGAATTATATAATAGGGTTGATTGGCAGTGGATGCTAGGTGGTGGCAGGACGTTAACTATGGGCTGGGGTCGTAGAGATAGAATGCTGATGGCTCGTTGGAATCATTACAATGAAGGAATACTATGTTATTTATTGGCAATTGGCTCACCGACTTATCCTATTGATGCTGCTTGTTGGGATGAAATTAATCGTCCCATAAGGAGTTATAAAGATTATACTTGTATTGTTTGTTCGCCACTTTTTACTCATCAATTTCCTCAGCATTGGGTTGATTTAAGAGGTATTCATGATGATTACGCTAATTACTATGAGAATTCGAAGATAGCTACCTTGGCTAATAGGGCATTTTGTATTGATAATTCTAAGAGTTTTAAATCATATGCAGATAATTCTTGGGGTTTAACAGCGTGTGATGGTCCTGGCGGCTATAAGGTTTATGGTGCCTTGCCGGCAACAGCAGCGGCTGTGCATGATGGAACTGTGGCTCCTACTGCAGCAGCAGGCTCGATGATGTTTACTCCTGATGAATCATTAGCAGCCCTCAGGTTTATGTATAATACTTATGGTGATAAAATATGGGGCAGATATGGTTTTTCAGATGCTTATAATATAACCCGTAATTGGTATGCCAAAGATGTGATTGGAATTGATGTTGGCGGGATGATTTTAGGAATAGAAAATGCAAGAACAGGTATGCTTTGGGATTATTTTATGAGAAACGATTTCATTCAGAAATCACTTGATGAAATAGGATTTAAACCCGGCTCAAAGGATGTCTGTATGCCTGATGCTCCAAACGTATTTGCTATTAGAGCTCCAGAAATTATGACCATTAATGGCAATCTTGAGGAATGGTCTTGTGTTGAGTTTATAGAATTAGAGCCTAAACAACATTTGGAGTACGGAAATCTAACTGATAGAGATAAAGATTTGTTGAGTGATTGCATGTTTATGTGGGATGATGATTATCTTTATGTTGCTTTCAAAGTTACAGATAATCAAATTCTTACCCCATATAAGGATAATATGATTTATCGTAATGATGCCATAGAATTATTTATTGATCCGGAAAATAATAATTTGATTTGGGGTAATCCGCTTGATTTTCAAATAGGCCTAACTATATCCAATAAAGACAAAAAACCTCAAGCTTGGGCTTGGTTTCAGAAGCAGGAAGTTGGCGATAATGTTAAGTTTGAAGCTATTGAGACTGAAAATGGTTATATTATTGAAGCTGCTATAAAATGGGAATTTCTCAAGGTTGAGCCAAAAGATGGTCTGATTATGGGGATTTGTCCTGCGGTCCATGACTTAGATGATAGTGACGGCTCAGCTACAGCAAAGCTTACATGGTACTTTATAAACCAGCAGGGAGGCAGTAAGTTAGGCACCCTAGAATTAATTGATACTATTAAGTAGCCAGAATCTAGCAAACAAAATAATAAAGATATAAAGCACTATATTACCCTTGACATAATAATGTCAAAGTGATATATTTAGTTATACAGGGAAAGCGATTTCCTTCATTTGTTATTTTTTTTAGGTAATTAAGGAAAGCGATTTCCTAAAAGAGAACATAAAAATGAAAAAGAATAAAATCGCAAGGGAGTATATAGAAAATTATTTGAGAACTCTTAGGCAAGGGGAAAAGAATTCATTGTTAAAAAAATATTTTGATTATAGCAAAAGAGTGATAAAGCAAAATAAGGTTAGTGAAGAAAACATACAAATTATAAAAAATTGTTTACTTATCAACGTAAATTTAAGTGACTCTGAAATAATAAGAGATGAAGCCTTTAGTTTGTATAGAAGTTTATAAATGCATTTATTGAGGAACTCTAAATCAATGAGAGGAGGTGAAACACAAATGAAACGTAATGTAACTATTATGTTAATGCTTCTAATAGCAGTTATGGCTTATCAGGTTTCAGCCAGCGCAAATCTTCTTAGTGATCCCGGATTTGAGAATGGCGGTTCTGCTATAGCCTTAAAGGATGGTCCCTGGACATGGGACGGAGGTTCAAACGGTGGTTCTTTCTATGCTCCAGATGTAACCTTAAGTGGCGTAAAAGCAGCTAAGGTTGTTTTGTGGGGTGAATCAGCCAACGATTATGCATATTTTGTAGAAGAGTTTGAAGAAATTGATTTTACAGCATCATATGTTGTAAGTGCAAATTTCTTAAATAATTCTGCAAGTGCGCTTAATTCTACTGGCACTGCAGCTATTCAGGTCAAGTGGTTTAATTCACTTGGAAGCGAATTAGCTATGGATGAAAGTTCAGCCTTTAATAGCACATACGCTTTGGATCAATGGCATAACATTTCTGTTGTATCTATAGCTCCCACATTGGCAAGCAAGGTAGCAGTTGTAATAGCTGCTAAAGCTAATGCTGATTATGTTGGTGAGAGCACAGTGTATGTTGATGAAATGGGTTTTGATGTGGTCCCTGAGCCTGCAAGTCTCCTTATGCTTGCAAGCGGATTACTGGGAATTTTCGGTATAAGCCGAAAGAGATAGTTTTATGATCAGCGCTCGGGAGGCCTCTATATATTCAGCTTACACCTCCTAAGAATTTGTAGGTTGATTTTATTGACATATAGTGGTCTCCTAAGCAGGAATTATATGATTACTAAGTAAATTTGAATTAATTATATAGATGTGCTATATTTTAGATTAAAGAGCATAAATAAGAAAGTAAGGAGGATAAAAAATGAGAAGATTAAGGTTGGGTGTTTTAACAGTTATGTTTTCGTTTGTGCTGCTTTTGACTTCATTGTGCTATTCTCAGGAGCTTATAATTGCAGATTTTGAATCATGGCCCAATAATCTTGGTGGAGAAATGGGTGTTTATGGTTCTCTTTCGCCAGAATGGTCAAAAAAAGCTACAGTGCCATATAGTTGGGTTTATGAAAAGAAAACTCCAGGGTATGATGTTCTTAACGTAAAAGAAGGCAAGCAATCTTTTAGGTTGGTGCATGGCTTGGGAGCTGATAAGGATTGTTCTTGGGGCAGTTTTGGAATGGATTTAGGTAAAACAGTAGATTTGAGGGTTGAGCCTAAAATAGTTAAGTCAATTGATGCCTCAGAGTATAAATATCTGGTTTTCTGGGTTAAGGGTGAAAATGGTGGCGAGCGTGCAGAGCTTGCTTTTAGAGATGCTGATTCTATCAGCTATATGCCGCAAACAACCTATGAAATTCCTGCTATCACTAAACAATGGCAAAAGATAGTAGTTCCGTTAGCGGAAATTGAAGATATGGTTGATTTGAGTGAGTTGGTGCACGTGGGCATTGCTTTTGGCGCTGATGTCGGAAATGAGCCCGGAGATACGATTTATATAGATAGTTTCATGCTAACAGATTCTAAATAATTTTTTAAGTACAAATATATAGAGGGGAGAAGATTAAGCCCCTCTATATATTTGGTTATAAAGGCTGCTATAGGTAAATAATAGGAAAATATTAATTAGGAAATCACACAAGAAGTATATTCTTATGAAGAAAAAGATTTTATATTCAGTTATAGTTGTTTTATTGATAAGTATTTTTTGTATGCTTTATCCTGCATTAGAAGATTTATTATATTTTAAAATGCACTATGCTAACCTATGGCAGAAAGATCAACAAGCTTATGAGTGGCTTATTGCCCAACAAAGAACCAACCGTCAGCTTGTATTTTTTAAAAACGGTCTTTTGCCTAGTTCTGAATATGGTAATGACTGTTTCACATATGATCAAGCTTTGGCGGCTATTTGCTTCTCTCGTAATAAGGATTTTAAAAAGGCTGAGAAGATTTTTGATTTTTTTGATAATGTCAGAAAAGAGCAAATAAAAAAATATGGTAAATTTATTGGGTTCTCTGATGCTTATAAAGCTAATGGCTGTTGGGGTGAGACTTGGGCCGCTGGCCCCAATGCCTGGATGCTTATGGCCTTAAATACATATATGTATTACACTAATGATGTAAAATATTTATCCTTATCAGAAGATATAGCCCAATGGCTTATAGGCTTAGAATCAATTGAGGGTGGAATAGTTGGTGGATATTACGGAAATCATGAGCCTATGACCTGGATTGCCACAGAGCATAATCTTGATTGTTACGCTGCTTTCAGAGATCTGGGGCTGATAACTAATAATAAAGAGTATCTGAAAGTAGCTAAAAATATAAAATACTGGATGGAGCATGATGCCTGGAGTGATAAGCAGCAAAGATTTTATATGGGTCGGCAGCGATTTAATAGAAATTATGCTACCGATCTTTCTAGTTGGGCTGTTTTGAGCTTAGGTGATAAATATATTACTACTCTTGATTTTGCTATAGAACACAGCTTATGCAAGCATTATTATGAACCTAATAATATTGAAGTTGAAGGTTTTGATTTTGGATCTACATACAACGAGTCTCCATATCCTGATAAAGATGCAGTTTGGTTTGAGGGAACCGGGCAAATGGTT
Source organism: Candidatus Kappaea frigidicola (assembly GCA_030765555.1). Taxonomy (GTDB): domain Bacteria; phylum Omnitrophota; class Gorgyraeia; order JAGLLT01; family JAGLLT01; genus Kappaea; species Kappaea frigidicola. The sequence goes on along the minus strand of JAVCCI010000028.1, from coordinate 795 downwards.
TTAGCATTTTTAAAAGCTGGAAATGGTTCCAAAGGAACATATTTTCTTCATGAATTAGATAAGGCGCTTACCGTTAGCAAGAGAAGCAGCTATGTATCTGGCTTGCCTTATGCTTCAAATGAAGGAACGCCTGCTTATGGTAGTTGGTTAATGCAGGATGAGCCTCTCTGTATTTCAAGTACAGCCTGGTACTATCTAGCCAAGTATAACCATAATCCTTTTTCTTATAATCAGAAATTGGATGAGGCCAATAGGGTGATTAATGAATTGGATTATGAGCCAAATTATCAATTCACACCTATAATTGATGATTTTCAGTATTCAAGGATTAAATTTGAAACTGCCTACCCGCTTGAATCTATAATAAGAAATAATGCCCAATTAAAGAGAGTTCTTTTGAGTGAATATAAGAAATTTCAAGATAATTGTATGGAGTTAACTTTTAATCCAGAGCAAGGTGTAAGAGGGGTATCAGCATCAGTGGTTCGTCCCTTTATGATGCCGCAAGACTGGAGCTCTTATAAAAATCTGTGTTTGAAAGTTTTCTCAGACAATACCAAAATTAGAGTCAGGATTCATATAAAGGATTCAGAGGCAGAGCCTTTTGAAAGTATAAAAATTAAACCCGAAGCAGGGAAGTGGAAAGAGGTTGTTTTAAATTTTGAAGATAGCTTTAAAAGGAGCAAAGCAGCTTCTGGTTATGGAAATAGCCAGCTTGAAAGGGATCAAATAAGAGAATTTTCTATCGAGGTTTTTACTTTAAAGGGCGATAAAGAAGTAAAAATACTTATAGAT
>JAVCCI010000076.1 GCA_030765555.1 Candidatus Kappaea frigidicola | reverse complement strand
AGTTAAAAGATATGCAAGTTTCGAATAAGGAAAAAGAGGTTGTTTTACAGTCAAAAGAAGATCATATAAAGAAGCTACAAGGGCAACTATATCAAGTTAAGAAGAATGATGAATATAAGGCTTTGGAGAATGAAATTGTTTCGAACAAGGCTGATAATTCAATCATTGAAGAAGAAATTTTGATATTGCTTGATAGCATAGATGAAAAGAGGCAGGAAGTCCAAATTAAGAGACAAGATGTGGCAGATTTTGAAAGTAAGCTGAAAGCAAAAGAATTAGAAGTTAAAGAGAGAGTCTCTCAATTGGATAATGAAATAGAAAGTCTAAGTCAGGGAAGGTCTGAAATTGCGGCTTTAATTGATAAAGAAGTGGTAAGTGTGTATGATAGAATCATTCAGTCAAAGAAAGCGCAGTTAGCTCTTGTGTCTATAAAAGACTCCGCTTGTCAAGGCTGTTTCATGCATGTTAGACCGCAATTAATTAACGAAGTTATGCTTGGTAAAAATTTGGTTTTTTGTGAAAACTGCGCCAGAATACTTTACGTTGATGAGGAGTCTTAAAAATTCAAATGGAATTAACTGTTTTTACAGATGGAGCAAGTCAGGGAAATCCAGGGCACGCCGGAGCTGGGATCGTAATTTTTGATTCCAATGGGAAAAAAATAAAAGAGGTATCTCAATATATTGGCCAGGCGAGTAATAATGTAGCTGAGTATACAGCGTTAATTATAGGATTGAGTGAAGCAGCTTCATTAAAAGCTAAAAAAGTTATTTTAAAATCTGATAGCGAGTTAATTGTAAAGCAGCTAAATGGACAGTATAAAGTTAAAAGTGACAATATAAAAGCCTTGTATTTTATCGCTTCAAATTTAAAAAAATTGTTTGATCATCTTACAATAAAGCATATTCCCAGAGAGTTAAACCAGGATGCTGATAGCTTAGCAAGTAATGCGGCTTCCAGAAGAGCTTAAAGCGTCTGATTTATTAGTCCAGAGAAATTTTGATTTATCTTAAAATATTCTTTGGATTTTTTTTATCCAAAGTACTCCATATATTGGTTTAATCATCCATAATTTCCACAACTTGTTGTGTTTCAATGAAAAAAGTCATTTTTGCCCTTGACAGGTTTTGGTATGTAATGTATACTTTGTGGTATGAAGTGGTGGAAAGTGGAGGAATAAAATGTTCTACGGTGAATATCAACATACAATAGATAATAAAGGGCGATTAATCATACCTGCTAAGTTCCGCCAGATAAGCAAAGAAAGTTATGTTGATAAATTTTTTGTTACTCGCGGTCTAGATAAATGTCTCTTTGTGTTCACTGAAGAAGAATGGAGAGCGCAAGAGCACAAGTTCAAAAATCTTCCTTTTACTAAAAAAGATTCTAGAAAATTTAATCGACTTTTCTTTTCGGGTGCCTTTGAGGCTTCTATTGATAAGCAAGGTAGGATACTTGTTCCTAAATATTTGAAAGAATACGCTCAGATAAAAAGAGATGTTATTGTAGTTGGTGTTTCAAATAGATTTGAGGTTTGGGATCAGGCTTCATGGAATGAATACTACAATAATACTCAGAGTTCATATGAAGAAATTGCAGAAGATTTATTTGATGGTAATGAAGAAAACTAAGGGGGGAGGGGGTGAAGGAACATGAAAAAACGTATAAGAATATGTATAAGCACAAATAAGCATTTTGATTTTGCAGAGCTAGGAATACCGATGGAGGTATTTAGAAAGAGAAGAGCCCTTCACCGAAAAGATGATCCTCAATTTGATTCATATACTATGAAGATGGTTAGATCATCTAATGCTTCGTGTTGGGTTGACACTCTCCTAAATACGAAGTAGGCACCTTTGAAGAACAAAATGGTGCATAAGCCAGTTTTAGTTGAAGAAGTAATTGACAACCTTAATTTGGGTAATGGAAAAATTGTTGTTGATTGCACGCTTGGAGCAGGAGGACACAGTTTAAAAATACTCCAGTGCATTGCTCCAGGTGGTAGGTTGATAGGCATTGATCAAGATAAAGATATCTTAGAAATTGCATCTGAGAATTTGAAAGCTTATAAAGATAACATAAATTTGCTCTATGGTAATTTTAAGGATATAGATAATCTTATCAGAAGTATTGGTATAGAAAAAGTAGATGCAGTTCTTTATGATTTAGGGGTATCTTCATTGCAGCTCGATACACCTGAGAGAGGCTTTAGCTTTAAGTCAGAAGGACCTCTGGATATGCGCATGGATAAGGCGGCGGCAATATCAGCATTTGATCTGGTGAATAATTTACCGAGATATGAACTGCGTAAAGTATTAAGTCAATACGGACAGGAAAGACAGGCTGGTAAGATTGCCAATTTAATAGTTGAAAAAAGAAAACTAGCTCCTATAGAATCAACGGTGACTTTGAGTCGTATAGTAACAGAAGCTTATCCTTATAAAGCTAGATTTTCTAAGATTCATCCGGCAACAAGGACGTTTCAGGCGTTGAGAATTGCTGTCAATAATGAATTAGATATTATACAAATGAGTATTGCTAAAGCAGTTGATATTTTAAATTCTCAAGGTCGAATTGGAGTAATTGCGTTTCATTCGCTTGAAGACAGAATCATAAAGAATACGTTTAAACATTGTGCATCAGAACAGCTATTAAAGATTATAACCAAAAAACCAATACGGCCTAGCAGCAAAGAAGTAATTGAAAATCCGAGATCTAGAAGTGCCAGGTTAAGAGTAGCAGAAAAAGTAAAGGTGTTAAAATGAGGCCAATAACTAAATTTTTAATTCTTCTAATATTTTCGACTGTGCTATCTCTTTATTATGTGAGTCAGCAGAACGCTTTATTGAGCCTGAGTTATGAAATAGGGCATGATCAGTCAATGATTAACAGGTTGCTTGACCAAAACAACATTCTCGTATATAATACTTATAAGCTCAAATCACCTAATAGTCTTGAGGAAGCGCTGGTGGCTGAGAACATACTTTTGAGTTCTCCAGAGAAAGATCAGATAATATATTTGGCAGATACTTCAGTGCCTCAGTCAGAAAAGTCCAGCAATGTTCCTAGATTATTGAATATTTTAAGTTTTACTCAACGGGCGGAAGCTGATTTGCTAAAAGATTTGAAATCTAAACAGTAAAAAGTATTTCCAGAAAAAATTGTAATCACTGTGCATGAGAGAACCTATAATTCACGTTCCCTTAAGATTTATGTATTATTTCTAATCCTACCTTTGTTCGTTTTGGGCGGGCGTCTATTCTATTTACAGATAATTAAATCATATCAATTTGGAGCCTTGGCGGAGGGGCAGCATACTTTTTATTATAAAATTCCTCCCAGGAGAGGCAAGATATTAGATTCTAAGCTAAGAAACATAGCCGTTAGTTTTGATATTCCATCATGCTATGCTAATCCTAGAAGAATAAAAAATAAGGATGAGGTTGCGCAAAAGATATCTGAATATTTCGGTATAGACTATGAGAATGTTCGCACAAAATTAGCTAAAGATAAAGCTTTTGTTTGGATAAAGAGATATATTTCTCAGCAAGAGAAAAAGAATATTAATCAATTAGATGGCTGTCATGTTGGGTTTGTAAAGGAAAGCAAAAGATTTTATCCAGACAATGAACTGACAGCGCATGTTGTAGGTTTTGTAGGAATTGATAATACTGGATTAGAAGGATTAGAATTCTATTATAATGATTACTTAAAGGGTAGTCCTGGGCTGAGTTTGGTTGGTAGGGATGCTAAGGGTAGACATATTGAATCAGAGTCTGAAACTATTTATGAGGCCCTAGATGGCCTTGATATAGTTTTAACAATCGATAAGTATATTCAATATGTGGCTGAAAGGGAACTGGATAAGGCATACAAGAAATATAAAGCAAAAGGCGGAACTATTATAGTAATGAACTCTCTTAATGGCGAGATTTTAGCTATGTCTAGTAGGCCCACCTATAACCCTAATGCTTTTAATGATAGTCCTGCTGATGCAAGACGAAATAGAGCTGTCAGTGATATTTTTGAGCCAGGCTCAGTGTTTAAAGTTGTTACCGCTGCTGTGGCACTTGAGGAAGAAGTGGTTTCCTTAGATGAAACTATATATTGCGAGAACGGTGCTTATAAAGTTGCTAATCACGTCTTGCATGATCACAAGCCGTATAAAGATTTATCATTTAAGGGTGTTATTGAGCATTCTTCTAATATAGGGACTGTTAAGGTGGCTTCAAGGTTGGATGAAAATGTTTTTTATGATTATATGCTTCGCTTTGGCTTTGGAGCAAAAACTGACATTGATTTTCCTATGGAAGAAAAAGGGATAGTAAAAGATCCTACAAAATGGTCAAGGATTTCCATAGCAGCCATACCTATTGGACAGGAAATCGCTGTAACTGCTCTACAGATGATTACTAGCATAGCTGTAATTGCTAATGATGGATATTTAGTTCAGCCACACCTCGTTAGACATATAAGTGATAACAGCGGTAATATAGTCAAAGAGTTTAACTATCCAGTGAAATATCGCGTAATAAGTCAAAAGATTAGTAAGAATGTTAGAGAAATTATGCAGGCAGTTGTTGAAACTGGAACTGGAAAAAGAGCTAGAATTAAAGGTTATGTTGTATGCGGTAAGACGGGTACGGCACAAAAAATTGAACCTACGGGTGGTTATTCACACTCTAAATTTATGGCGACATTTGGTGGATTTATATTAAGTGATGATATTAACCTAGCAATTATAGTTGTTTTGGATGAACCTAGGCCTGTATATTATGGTGGGACAGTTTCGGCTCCAGTATTCAAAAACGTTGCAGAGGAAATAATTAAATATTTACAACATACAAATAAATAGAATGAAAAAATTAAAAAACATACTTAACGGAATTAGAATAAAAGACAGTTATTGTTCTGAAGATACTATGATCAGAGGGATTGAAACTAATTCTAAAAAGGTTAAAAAAGGATATTTATTCATTGCGGTTAAGGGATCATTTTTTGATGGTAATGATTATATTGCAGAAGCTATTTCAAATGGTGCTGCGGCAATATTAACTCAAGAAAAGCCCAAAAATGTTCAATATGTAGATCATCTAGTCGTTGTTGAGAATATGCACTCTGCACTTGCTAAAGTATTGAATAATTTTTATCCTTCTTTAGTAAAAGCAAATATTATAGGTGTCACCGGTACCAATGGAAAAACAACAGTCACTTTCCTTTTGAAAAGTATTTTAGAAAAGTCTAACTATAAGTGTGGCATTATCGGAACCTTGGGGTGGAAGATATCTAATGGGCGTATTAATGAAATGCGTAATACGACGCCGGGAGCGGTTGAGTTAGCTAAAATAATTAATGCTATGCTAATAAAAAAAGTCGATTATATTATTATGGAAGTTTCTTCGCATGCTTTAAGTCAGAATCGTGTAAAACATCTTAATTTTAAGGCAGCTATTTTTACAAATTTATCACAAGATCACCTTGATTATCACAAAAATATGAATAATTATTTAGAATCAAAAAAACAACTTTTTAAAAAAATTAGGAATGGGGGATTAGCCATTCTTAATATTGATGACGCGTCTTATGGAAGCTTTAGGCAGACAACTAAAAGTCGATGTATCAGTTATGGCCTTAGTAAAAATGCTGATTGCTCAGCTAGTGATTTAACGCTATCTATTAAAGGGTCCGCTTTTACTGTTAACCATTTTAAAAAGCTTATTAGAATTGAAAGCAAACTAAGTGGCGTTCATAATGTTTATAATATTTTAGCTGCTTTTAGTTGCTCTCTTGAATTAAAATGTAAAATTGATGTTATTAAAAGTTCTTTGTACGATATTAAAAATGTTCCTGGTAGGCTAGAGAAGCTCAAGGGAAAAAATGGCGAATATATTTATATAGACTATGCGCACACCCCAGATGCCTTAAAAAATGTTACTAGTCTCTTATCTACTGTAAAGAAGGCAGAAAGTAAATTGATTTGCCTCTTTGGTTGCGGAGGAGATAGGGATAAAAAGAAAAGACCTAAAATGGGTAAAATAGCTGTTGCGGCCTGCGATATAGTTATTGTAAGCAGCGATAATCCGCGCAGTGAAGATGCGGGTGATATTATTAACGATATAAAAAAAGGAATCAAGAGAAGTGAATTAAAAAAATGTTATTTTATAAAAGATAGATTAAGGGCAATAAGGAAAGCTATTAAATTGGCTAATGCAGGTGATGTAGTTTTAATAGCAGGTAAAGGTCATGAAAAATACCAAGTTATTAAGGATAGAATTATTCCATTTTCGGACTATAATGTAGCTAGGAAAATATTGAATGAAAAATAGTATATCTCTTAGAGCAAAAGATATAATTAAAAAGACAAAGGGCAAGTTGTTATCTGGTTCTTTGCTGGATATAGCGACTGATTTTGAAATTGATAGCCGCAGATTAAAAAAAAATCAGGCATTTATTGCTATTAAGGGTGAGTATAATGATGGCCATGATTATATTCAGGCTGCCTACAAAAAAGGCTGCCGTTTTTTTATAATTAGCCATCAAGTGTCTTTAGAGAAAATTGCTTCTAAAATTACAATTATCAAAGTAAAAAATACACATAGGGCCTTATTTGATATTGCTGCTTTAAAGAGAAAAAAATCAAAAGCAAAAGTAATTGGTATTACAGGTTCTTGCGGGAAGACAACTACCAAAGAAATGCTATCTTTGATTTTATCCGGGAGTTATAAGGTTTTAAAAACTGCTGGTAATTTTAATAATCAATATGGTTTGCCATTAACGCTATGTAATTTGCAGGCAGATCATCAAATCGTAGTACTTGAGATGGGAATGAACCGCCCAAGAGAAATAAAAAAACTTAATAAATTGGCTGAGGCTGATATTGGGATTATAACCTGCGTGCACCCAGTTCATTTAAAATTTTTTAAAAGTATTAAAGAGATAGCTAAGGCTAAATGGGAACTAGTTCAGACCCTAAGAGGTTTAAAAATAGCTGTAGTTAATGCTGATTCTCAACAATTAAAACCCTTAATAAAAAAACATAAAGGCAAGGTAGTTACGTTTGCCATTGATCAAGCTGCTGATTATAAAGCTAGTGATATAGTAATAAATAATAATTCTTTAAATTTCAAAGTAAATGGTTTTCAAAAAATAGCGCTTGATCTAATTGGAGGATTTAATGTTGATAATGCTTTAGCTGCTATTGCTGTTGCGCGTGAGTTGAAAGTAAGTTATGCTATTATAAAACGTAAGTTGAAAAGTTATAAACTTTTACCTAAGCGTATGCAGCGCATTGATTGTAAGGGTATTGAATTTATTAATGATGGATATAATGCGAATCCTAAATCGGTTGGATTAGCTCTTGAAAGCATAAGTTTGAGACAGTCAAACGGTAAGAAGATTATTGTTTTAGCGGATATGCTTGAACTGGGTGCAAGTAGTAGGAGATATCATGAATGCATTGGTAGAGCTGTAGCTCACTCTAAAATAGACATATTGATGACTTATGGCAAGTATGCAGGTTGGTATTGTGAAGCTGCTGGTAGGGCTGGTATGCCTAAAAAGAACATATTTTTTCTCAAGAATAATGAAGAAGTGACCTCTTTGTTATTAAAAAAAGCAAAAAAAGGTGATATAGTTCTTTTGAAGGGCTCGCGCTTAATGAAAACAGAGGAGATTGTAGAATGCTTTATGAACTCTTATATCCCTTAAGAGATTCTTGGTTTGGGTTTAATGTTGTTCGATATATTACATTTAGATCTATTATGGCAGCTGTAACTGCTTTCATTTTAAGCATTATTGTTGGCAAGTATATAATAGATAAACTAAGTAAGTTAGATATTTGGAGCAATACAAGAACAAGTGATTGTCCCGGTCTTTATGATCTTCATAAAGATAAAAAAGCAGTCCCGAGCATGGGAGGGCTTATTATCATTTTGTCAGTCATAATTCCATCTTTGTTATGGGCTGATCTCAATAATGCTTATGTGATTATAACATTGGCTTCTGTGCTTTGGTTTGGGTTTTTAGGTTTTATTGATGATTATTTAAAGATTTTTAAGCCACAATCCAAGGGATTAACTATAGCCACAAAATTGATCGGCCAAATAATCATTTCATTACTTATTGGATGTTATATATATTTTAGTCCTGATATTTCCACTAGATTAGATATTCCATTTTTCAAAAATTGCATAGTAAATTTAGGAGCAATGTATATACTTTTTACGATGGTCGTTATTGTTGGTTGTTCAAATGCGGTTAACTTTACAGATGGTTTGGATGGGTTGGCAATCGGTTGTGTTTTGATGGTTGCTATTACTTATGCGGGTTTTAGTTACGTCACTGGGCATGCACGTTTTAGTGATTATCTGCAAATAATATTCATTCCCGATGCCGGAGAATTAGCAATAATATGTAGTGCAATAGTTGGTGCTGGCCTTGGTTTCCTTTGGTATAATTGCTACCCTGCGACTATCTTTATGGGTGATACGGGTTCACTAGCTTTAGGGGGAGCGATTGGAACTGTAGCCGTTTTTGTTAAAAAAGAATTGATGCTTTTAATAGTTGGCGGGATTTTTGTAATCGAAGCTCTTTCTGTTTTAATCCAGATTTTTTCTTTTAAGATGAAAGGTAAGAGAGTTTTTTTAGTTGCTCCTCTTCATCATCATTTTCAACTTAAAGGCATACAGGAAACCAAAATCACTGTGCGCCTGTGGTTAATTGCAGCTATGCTCGCTTTTTTAAGTTTAATTAGTTTAAAGTTGAGGTAATATGGATTTTAAGTTCAAAAATTGTTTAGTTATTGGCTTAGGTGAAAGTGGATTAAGCGCAGCTTTACTTTTAAAAAAGCTAGGAGCTAATGTTCGTGTAAGCGATAGCAGTAAAGCCGATGATCTGAGAACTAAAATACGCATTCTTCATAATAATGGAATTAATCAAATAGAGACTGACAAACATTCCAAAGCAATTTTAGATAAGTGTGAAATTGTTATTGTTAGTCCAGGAATACATATGGATAATTTCTTGGTTGTTGCAGCTAAAGCCATGGGGTTGCCTGTAATTAGTGAAATTGAATTGGGCTACATGTGTTGTGAGGCACCAATAATTGCGATAACTGGTACTAATGGGAAAACAACTACGGCAAGTCTTTCGGCAAGTCTTCTTAGAAATTCTGGTTATAATACTTTTTTGTGTGGAAATATTGGTAAGCCATTCTGTGATATAGCTCAGGAAGCTAAGAAAAATGATTATGTAGTTTTGGAAGTGAGTTCATTTCAGCTTTTAACCTCAGATAAGCTTAAGCCTAAAGTGAGCATGATGTTGAATATTGATCAGGATCATTTGGATTATCATGCTGATTTTCGAGAATATTATATGGCTAAAGCTAAAATATTTCAGGAGCAGGATGAAGCTGACTTTTGCATTTTGCGAAAAGAGGATTACGATAATTATTTCAATGGTATGAAAATTGAAGCGCAACTTGCCGTTGTTTCCCAAGAAGTCACGGCTGACATTTACCTAAAAGGTCAGGATATTATTAAGAATAATAAGAAGTTTTGCAAGTTATCTGAAATAAATATTGCAAATATAAAAGTGGCAGAAAATTTTATTTTCTTGGCGGCTTTAGCAAGATGCCTAAATATTTCAGATGACATTCTATTTAAAACAGTTAGGGATTTTAAGGGGCTTGCTCATCGCATAGAGAAAGTGGGTATATACAATGGAGTTCTTTATGTGAATGATTCAAAGGCAACAAATGTATCAGCTACCAGACAAGCCTTGAAGGCTATTGCAGAACCAACTATATTATTGGCTGGTGGTTTTGATAAAAAAACTGATTTTAAAACACTAACACCTGATTTTTTTAAAAATGTAAAGTTAATTGTTCTAGCGGGAGAGGCAAGGCATAAATTGCGGGAAGCCCTAGAAGGTATAAAGCCCTTGAAAGTTGTAGAGAGTCTTAGAGAGGCAGTTATTTATGCTAGGAGCCAAGCAGTAAAGGGAGATGTAATATTGTTATCTCCAATGTGTGCTAGTTTTGATGAATTTTCTAGTTATAAGGAAAGAGGCGAAACATTTATAAAAATAGTCAAGGAGATAAACTCTTAAGATGCCATCACTAAGGTTTTGTCGAATTGTAATCTTTGTTATATGTGCAATACTCATCAGCTTTGGAGTGATAATGGTTTATAATTCAACAGCTCTTAAAGCTTATGAATACCATGGTAACGCCTCATTTTATCTATTAAAACATTTTATATTCATTCTTATTGGTTTAGCTGCTAGCTTTATTCTCATGTTAGTAGATATAAAATCCTTGCAAAAATGGGCAAAACCAGCATTGTTTTTAGCTATCTCTTTATTGATTATCGTTTTAATACCTCATATTGGCAGGAGAGTTGGAGGAGCTCAAAGATGGTTTCATTTAGGTTTCTTTAATTTTCAACCATCGGAATTTGCAAAATTGGCGATTATTCTATATTTAGCGGATTATTTGGTTAGAAAAGATTACAAAATTAATTATTTTTTTAGTGGTTTTTTACCAGCTATTATGGTGATTTGTATAGTAGCGAGTTTAATATTGGTTCAACCTGATTTAGGAACAGCTGTTTTGCTTTTAACAGTTTCGCTTTTTATGCTATTTATTGGCGGGGCAAGATGGTTTCATGTGTCTCTGTTGGGGCTGGCAGCTTTGCCTGTTGTATATTATTTGATCCTTTTTAAACCTTACAGGCTTAGAAGAATGATAGCCTTCAGTAATCCCTGGGAGCATAAAGCGGATGAGGGGTATCAATTGATCCAATCTTTGATTGCATTGGGTTCAGGAGGGCTGATGGGTGTCGGTTTGGGCCGTGGACAGCAAAAGCTTTTCTATCTTCCCGCAGCACACACTGATTTCATATTCTCTATAGTAGGAGAAGAGCTTGGATTTGCAGGTGCTTTTAGTTTAATCATGTTGTATATCATGTTTATTGTTTTTTCTGGTATGATTGCCATGAATTTGAAAAATATGTTTGCTCGATATATTATTTTTGGTGTTGTATGCTTGATTGGTTTACAGGTTGTGGTTCATATAGGTAGCAGTACAGGTTTTTTACCAACCAAAGGCCTTCCTTTACCATTTATTAGTTATGGTGGTTCAGCCTTATTTTTTAATATGATTGCAGTTGCTTTACTGCTCAATGTTTCAAGGGATAGGATTTGATGGTATGAATATATTATTTGCTACAGGTGGGACCGGTGGCCATATAAGTGTAGCTTTGAGTCTTGCTAAAGAACTAAGCTGTAAGAGCGAAAAATATCATGTAAAATTTTCCCTTAATTTTAATTCTTTTTTCGAAAAGAAGCTTAAAAAAAACAAATTTGATTATGTAGCATATTCTTTAAAAATGCCTAATTCTTTTTTTACCTTTACTTGGATTTCATTTATTATTGATAATATAAAAGCTTTTGTAAAAATATTTTGTTTTATTACGAAATTTAAGCCGGATGTTATAGTTGGTTTTGGTAGTTATGCTAGTATACCTGCAGTATTTGCTGGGTTTCTAAGTTTTAAAAAAATAAAAATAATTTTGCATGAGCAAAATGTAATTCCTGGCAAAGCCAATAGAGCACTTTCATTATTGGCTAGTAAAGTAGCCGTAAGTTTTAAAGCAAGTGAAAATCTGTTCAGGCGTAAAGCTGTCTATACTGGTAACTTTGTAGATAAAGATTTTTTTATTGTGACTAAAGATAATGGTGTTAAGGAATTAAAACTTAAAAGTAATAAATTTACGATAGTAGTTGTAGGTGGTAGTCAGGGAGCCAGGGCTATTAATCAGCTTTTTATCAAGGCAGCAAATTGTATTGATGATAGTATAAAGAAAAATATTCAGGTAATTCATATTTGCGGGGCTAAGGATTATGATAATATTAGACAAAATTATGATTCTTTAGCAATAATTGACTATCAAATAATTGCGTTTTCTGATAAGATGCCTTTAATCTTAGCTGCAAGTGATTTGATTATATCTAGAGCAGGTGCGACCTCTATCGCTGAAATAAGCGCTGTTGGTAGGCCATCTATATTGATTCCCTATCCATATGCTGGTAATCATCAGAAGTTTAATGCGCAGGTTTTAGAGGATAATAAGGCGGCTATAGTTTTTGATGAAGGATCAATATCAGAGCAAATACTTGCAGATAAAATAGTTGCACTTATAAATGATAGGCAACGACTAAAATTCATGGCGCAGGCAAGTAAAAATCTTGCAGATCCTGAATCCACTAATCGAATGGAGTATTTAATTAATAAAAGTTATGAAAATACTAAATAGAGTTAAGAAGATTTATTTTGTTGGTATAGGTGGAATAGGTATGAGTGCTTTAGCTCAAATTCTATTTGAGCTTGGGTATAAGGTATGTGGTTCTGATATAAAAAAAACTCCTTTAGTTGAAAGGCTCAAGCGCAAAGGTATAGAAATTACTATAGGTCATTCTAATAAATGCCCCGAGTGTATTGATTTAGCGGTTTATACTTCATGCATTAATCCTGAGAATCCTGAGATAATTACTCTAAAGAGTAGAGGTGTAAAGTTAATTTCTAGAGGTGAACTCTTGGCCGAGTTATTCAATGATAGTGTTGGTATAGCTGTTGCCGGAACTCATGGAAAAACTACAACCACAGCATTAATAGGACATGTTTTGAAGGAATGCGATCTTGACCCAACTATAGCTGTAGGTGCGGAAGTCCCCTCTTTTTTGGGAAATGCCGTTTTAGGCAAAAGTGATTTATTTGTTGCTGAAGCTGATGAAAGTGATGGTTCTTTTATAAAATTAAATCCTTTATACGGAGTCATAACTAACATAGAAGAGGAGCACCTAGATTATTATAAGGATCTTGAGGGTGTTCTAAAAGCATTTAAAGTTTTTTCTTCAAACGTAAAATCTGGAGGCTATTTGGTGGTTTGCGGGGATGATAATAACCTCAAGAATATTTTAAAAAATTACAATCATCCAGCTATTACTTATGGATTTGATAAATCATGCAATTATAGAGCTACCAATCTTCGAATAAGAGGGCTTTCAGTAGAATTTGACTGTCTTAAGGATGGAGTTTTTCTGGGAGCCTTTACTCTAAGCATTCCTGGTAGGCATAATGTTTTAAATGCTCTAGGGGCTATAATTATCTGTAAATTGTTAGGGATAGAAGTTAAAAAAATTGCAAATGCGTTGAAACAATACAAGGGTTCAAGTAGAAGATTCGAAATTAAGAGTAATTCGTCTGGAGTAACTTTGATTGAAGATTACGCTCATCATCCAACTGAAATTAGAGCAACAATCGAAGCTGCTAGACACCTAAATCCCAAAAGGATTATAGTTGCTTTTCAGCCTCATCGTTATAGTAGAACTAAGCATTTAAAAGAAGCGTTTTCACGAGCTTTTGATAAGGCTGATTATCTTATTGTGACTGATATCTACTCAGCAAGTGAGATACCCATAGATGGAGTAGATTCGCAAACTTTATATAATGCAGTCAAAGAGAAAAAAAATGATGTTTGTTTTTTGCCAATATCAGATATCGTTGAACATATATTGCACATTGTTTCTAAAGGTGATTTGATAATCATTATGGGAGCAGGCGATATAGGAGATATAAGTAATGAACTTGCCAGTAGGCTTAAAAAGTAAAATTCTAAAAAATGAATTATCTTGTAAACATACTACTTTTAAGATAGGTGGTCGAGTGCCGCTATGGATTGAACCTGTAGATTTGGATGAGTTGCTAAAAATATTATCTTTATTTAAAAGGGAAAAAAGACGTTATTTTATAATTGGTTCAGGAAGCAATCTACTTATAAGAGGTAAAGGAATAAAGGAAGTATTCATCCGCTTAAGCTCTACATATTTTAAAAGTCTTAAAATGATAAAAGGAAATATTGTGTCTGGTTGCGGGGTTTCATTGAATTCTATAATAAATTTTTCTGCTAAAAACTCGTTGTCTGGACTAGAAGGTTTATGTGGAATACCGGCTAGTCTAGGTGGAGCTATTTATATGAATGCGTCTTCTAATGGAGTGGCTATATCAGATTATGTAAAAGAAGTTAAGATTATTGAGAGAAACCTAAGTATTAAAACATTACAAAAAAAAGATATCAGTTTTGCCTATAGGCAAAGCAGCCTAAAAAAAGCTATTATTATCGAAGCTGCACTTAATTTAGATAAATGTTCAAAAGACAAAGTTTTGAAAAGAAAAGAATATTATTTAATTAAAAAAAGAAAAGATCAGCCTCTTGCTTCTAAAAGTGCTGGATGTATTTTTAAAAATCCTGATAATAGCAAATATTCAAGTGCCAAGTTGATTGAAATGGCGGGCTTGAAAGGGGCTTCTATTGGCGGAGCTAAGGTTTCCAGTAAGCATGCAAATTATATAGTAAACTATAATCAGGCTACAGCCGAAGAAGTCAAGCTTCTGATAAAAAAAATCAGAGGTGTAGTTAAGAAGAAGTATAACATAATCTTGAAGAGAGAAATAATTTATATATAATTATGTCAAATATTAAGAGAAAATTCAACAATGTCTCAGTTTTGATGGGAGGAGAATCAGAAGAAAGAGATATTTCGCTGATTTCAGGAAAAGCTGTTTTGGGCTCACTAAAAAAAAGAGGTTACGAGGTAACTTCGTGTATTTTGGATTCTATTGATAAAAATACCATTATGGAAAAGATTTCTAAATTAAAACCTGAAGCGGTTTTTATTGCTATGCATGGTGGAGCGGGTGAAGATGGTAGAATTCAAAGAATTCTTGAGGAATTAAAAATTCCTTATACTGGGTCTGGTCCCAAAGCTTCCCTTGATGCTATGAACAAGGTTAGATCAAAGGAGATATTTATAGAAAATGGCATCTTGACAGCAGATTATATAGCAGTTGATAATGTTGAGAATAAATTGTTAATTAATTTTGATAACTTTCCCTGTGTAGTGAAGCCTGTTTCGCAAGGATCAAGTGTAGGGCTATCAATTATTAGATCAAAAAATGAATTGGACGATGCAATTAAAGAAGCGTTAAAACATGATGTTCAAGTTATGATTGCTAGTTATATATCTGGAAAAGAGGTAACTGTGGGAATGCTTGACGATGAACCATTACCAGTTTTAGAAATTGTTCCACATCGTGATTTTTATGATTTTCAGGCTAAGTATGATGATGAATTGACAAAATATGTTGTGCCTGCAGAAATTGAAGATGAATTGTCTAAAAAAACACAAGCAATGGCTAAGAAAGCGCATAATGCTTTAGGATGTGATTATTTTAGCCGAGTTGATTTAAGGATTTCAACAGATAATAAACCATATATTCTAGAAGTTAATACTATTCCTGGTTTGACCTCACATAGTTTATTACCGAAAGCTGCACTGGAAGCTGGATATGATTTTTGTGATTTATGTGAAAAAATATTGAATTCTTCAGGTATAATGAAGTAATATATAACACAGACGGAGAAGTTTATGCTATTTAATTTATTTAATCGAGAGTCTCAAAGCAAAAAAAAGAAGAGAAGCAAGAAAAAAGAACTTTCTGATGAGTCAAAAAGTGTAATTAAAAAAAGTGTAATAATAATTATTTTGAGCGCTACATTAGTTTTTTTGATTGTTCTTGGTGTTTCTCAGATATTTAGCTACATCACTAATTGGGATTACTTTTCTCTTGAGCATATTGAAATTAGAGGAGAGAATTTATCCACTAAGGAGGCTGCTAGATATTGCGATATAGAATTACCTCAAAATACAATTAGTCTCAGTATAGATGATTTAGCAAATCATACTAAAAAGATTCATCCAGATCTAAAGCAAGTAAAAATAGAAAGAAAATTACCAAATACTTTAATAGTTGTTATTGATAGAAGGAAGCCCGTTGCTCAGGCAGAAGTACGCGGTGAATACTATTTAGTGGATAGCGAGTGTTTTATAATTTGTAAACTTGACTCAAAGCAAAAAGATGTTCCACTCATTAGTGGTTTAAGAAGTTCAGAAATTAATGATACGAAGGATGGGATATGCATATCTGAAAAGTTAAATACTGCATTGGGATTGTTTGATATCTATAAGTCAATTATTACAGAAAGAACACATCAAATTGAATCTATTGATGTTAGTAATAGTAGAAATTATGTCTTGTTTGTTAGTCACGGATTGGAAATTAGACTTGGTCGAGATGCTTTCGAAGCTAAAATAAAAAATCTTTTACTTATTTTAGGTGAAAATAGTATTCCTGATAATTCTTATATTGATTTAAGATTTAAGAACGTAACTGTTGCTCCAAGAAAAAAATGAAAAAAAAACTAAGAATAACGGCTCTTGATATTTCTGATAGGAAAATTGCAGGAGTTGTAGCTGAGCTTGAGTCAAAAGGTAAAATATCTGTCTTGGGGCATGATGTTATTCATGAATCATGTCTCAAAAATGGATTAGTGATGGATATTGCAGGAACTGCTAATGTTGTTAAGAATTTTGTAAAAAAACTCCAACATAAAACGCATGCTATTTCCTCATCCGTATCTATCAATATTACAGGACAAGATTTAGCTTTAGGCAAGTCAGAGACAGCTATACTAATTAGTAATCCAAGAGGTATTATTACAACAGCCGATCTTAAAACAGTAATAAATCAAGCACATGTTCAGGGAATTGCATTAGATAGAAAGGTTATTGAAACTCTAATATCAAAATATATAGTTGATGATAGCACAGATGTAATAAACCCTTTACGTATGCATGCTAAAAAACTTCGCGTTCAACTTTCTGTTATTAGTGGCCTGACAAATCATATAAATAACTTAAAGAAGTCTGTTAATCGGGCAGGGTATTGCGTAAAAGATGTAGTGGCCGATTCTGTTGCTGATAGTTTCTCAGTCTTAACGCAAAGCGATATAGAAGATAGGGTGGTATTAATTAATATCGGTTCTTTGTTTAGTCAAGTTACTGTTTTAAAAAATAGTAAAATTGAATATTTGAAGGTTTTTTACCAGGGCGGTATTGATGTAACTGAGTCTATTAGTTCTTCTTTAGGTGTATCTTTTAAATATGCTGAAGAATTGAAAATGAGATATGGCTGTGAGCAGGCTCGTGATGATCAAAAACAGGAAGTCGTTTTAAAAAATGATGATGGCACATTTAAAACAATCAATAAGAATCTCATAACTGATGCAGCTTCAAGAGGAGTATTTGGTATTTTCGATACTATCAGTAGAGAACTTAAAATTGCTGATATTGACATTGAAAAAGGTTATAAAATTATTATGACTGGTGGTTTTGCTCTTATGGATTCAATTATTGAAGTTCTGCAAGCTAAATATGGTATAGCTATTTCGGTTGGAGTTCCTCGAGGATTCAGCGTAGCTAATGAATTAGTTTCTCCGAGTTGGTCTACTTGTCTGGGAGTTGCCAAAAAGTCCCTCATAAATCCTCCCTATATCCCTAATTGTAGAGCATCGTCATTTCCAAAATTAATTATTCAGAAATTTAATGATTTTATGATAGATTATTTTTAATAAGTAGCTGTTAATAACCATATTGAAACTATTACAATATGCATTCATCTTATTATACTAAGGGTAATTTTGATTGACAGACCTAAACCTTTATGATACCCTAACTTCTGTAAATTTGTTTACTTAACACAAAAGAGGTATTCGAAAAAGATTATGAAGCTTAAAAAGATTAGATTTGGTTTCATTGGTGCTGGAAATATGGCAGGGGCAATCATCAAGGGTATGTTGGCTTCAAAGGCTGTCAGTGCAAAATCAGTGTTGGTGAGTGATGTTAAAAAAAATACTTTATTAAATTTGAGTAAACGTTTAGGTGTTAAGCCAATATTGAAGAACGCGAATCTAATGAAAGAGGCAGATGTTCTTATTATTGCAGTTAAACCCCAGGATATTAAGATAGTTTTAGAAGACATTGAGCGGGATGTAAAGAGTAGTCATATTATAATTTCTATTGCAGCTGGAGTAAGTATAAAGACTTTACGTAAGTATCTTAAACAAGCTCATATAGTTAGGGCTATGCCTAATTTAGGTTGTTTTATTAATCAGAGTGCGACTGCAATATCTTACTCTAAGAATGAGAGTAAGAGTGTGAAAGATATATCTAAAGCACTCTTTAGTTTAATTGGTATAGTTTCAGTTGTATCTGAGAAGCAGATGGATATAGTAACAGCATTGTCTGGGAGTGGACCTGCTTATGTAGCTTACTTAAGTCAAGCTCTTATTAGCTCTGCTCATAAGGCTGGTCTCGATAAGACTAAGGCTAAGCTGCTATTTAATCACACTCTATTAGCCAGCAGTCTATTTTTAGAGCAGAATGTTTTAGATGCAAAGGGGCTTGTGCAGCGAGTAACTTCAAAGGGTGGGACAACAGAAGCCGCATTATCAGTTCTTAAGAAAAATAAGGTTGAGAAGATTTTTGCTGCTGCTTTACAAGCAGCTATAAAAAGATCAAAGGAACTATCAAAATAATATGTCAGTTGGTATGGTTGCATTATTTTATTTATTAGTAATCTTAAGATATTTAGCAAGCGGATTATCTTTGTTGATAATTGTGAGGGTAATTTTAAGCTGGATAAATCCATATATTGCTGGCAGTTTTTATAAAATAATTAATAGGATAACTGAACCTCTTTTGAAGCCTCTAAGGCTAGTTGTTGTTTTTGGTGGCAGTGGTTTAGATTTATCTCCAATTATAGCCATATTGCTTCTAACTTTAATTGAGAAATGGTTATTTACATTAATTCAAAATTTTTAGTTTTCAATTATGGAAAAATCTAAAGACTATAAACAGACATTAAATTTGCCAAAAACTGATATGCCGATGAGGGCAAATTTAGCTAATAGAGAAGCTGAGATTCTCAAGTGTTGGGCTAGCCTTGATATATATAAGTATGTCAAAATAGCAAGCAAAGATAAGCCTAAATTTATCCTCCATGATGGCCCGCCTTATGCCAATGGCCGTATTCATATGGGTCATGTTCTTAATAAAGTTTTAAAGGATATTGTTTTGAAGTATAAAATGATGGCTGGATACAATTGTCCCTTTGTGCCTGGTTGGGACTGCCATGGCTTACCCGTTGAACATCAATTATTCAAAGAACTTAAAATTACAAAGGATCAAATTTCGCGTGTTGATTTTAGAAAAAAGGCAAAAGAGTATGCCCTCAAATATGTAGACATTCAAAGAGCAGAATTTGAACGCTTAGGTGTTTTTGCTGATTGGCAAAAACCATATCTTACCTTGAATAATATTTACGAAGCACGGATCGTTAGGTCATTTGCTGAGCTGGTTAAAAAAGATTATATTTACAAGGGTAGGAAGCCTGTTAATTGGTGTGCTGAATGTGAGACTGCTTTAGCTGAGGCTGAAGTAGAGTATGAAGACCGTGTTAGCCCCTCAGTTTATGTGAAATTTAGACTAAATAAAGACAGCATCGCAAATCTTATTTCCAAGAATAATTTCGCTAAACTTAGAAAGTACTGTGATAACAATTTCTATATATTGGTTTGGACAACAACTCCCTGGACTCTAGTTTCTAATGTCGCAGTTGCCCTTAGTCCTAAATTACAATATAAATTTATTGAAGTAGGCGGTGAGGTCTGGATTCTTGCTAATGACCGTACTGAAAGTTTATTAAAGAAACTAGAGATAGTAGAGCATAAAGACATTGTTTCCATTGAAGGAGGAGAGGAGCTTGTAGGTATAAAATGTAAACATCCTTTTCTTAATAGAGATTCCATAATTCTTACTGCCGATTATGTATCTGGTGAAGATGGAACTGGCTGTGTGCATACGGCTCCAGGACATGGCCAGGATGATTATCAAACATACTTGAAATATAAAGACAAATTTGATGAGCTTGAAATATTAATGCCCGTTAATGATAAAGGAAAATTTGATGAAACAGCTGGCGAGTTTTCGGGTTTAAACATTTATAAAGCCAATAGAGCAATAATTGAAAAATTAGAAAGTAATAAATCTCTTATATTGGAGGAAAAGATAACTCATTCATATCCACATTGCTGGAGATGCAAAAAACCAATTATTTTTAGAGCAACTGAACAATGGTTCATGAATATTGACAAGAATAATTTTAGAACTAAATTATTAAATGCAATCAATGAAGATGTTCAATGGATTCCTCAATTCGGTAAGGTAAGAATTTCTGCAATGGTTGGTAACCGACCTGATTGGTGTTTGTCTCGCCAAAGATATTGGGGAGTGCCTGTGCCCGTTATTTCTTGTAATAAATGTAAACATGTTTTCTTAGATTATGAAATCATTTCAGCTACGGCTGATATAGTTGAAAAAGAGGGTTTAAGTGTCTGGTTTGAAAAAGAAGCCACATATTT
>JAVCCI010000010.1 GCA_030765555.1 Candidatus Kappaea frigidicola | reverse complement strand
TGTTTATCCAAGTAATGCCATATTTCACCAGCTGTTATGCCAATCTGAGTAATCATAAATCCCCCTCCTTTAATGAGCGTATAATTTACAGAACGTAAGTGAATGTAAATTATCTACGCGAATTAAATCTCGCCGTAGTTTCGACACAAAAAGTGGCGAACGCAGGCGGATAAAATTCAATAATCAAGTTCATAGTCAATTGTCAGAAAATGCCAGTCACAAGATACAATAACCAAGTTACAAGATACAAACAAATCCCAAGATGCAAGATGCAATAACCAAATAATGACCAATGACCAAATTCAAATAACCAAAACAAAAAGCAAAGAGCTAAGAGCCATCAGCTAACAGCTAAGAATTAAGACGCTCATTTTATTCGCTCTAAGAATTAAGTTTTTTTACATAATTCTGTGCTCAAATCCTGTTTCTAGCTTAATCCTTAATCCTGTTTTGTCTTGGTTATTGTTTTTTATACGCTATCCGCTATTCTTCCAATCCTATGTTTCACTTAATTTTGCTTCTAACTTAATCCTTAATCCTGTTTTTGCTTCTTGTTTCTTGCTTTTTTGTTTTTTGTTTTTTCTTAATCCTTAATCCTTAATCCTATTTTTTACTTGCCTATACAAAATTTACTAAAAATTCTTTCTAAAATATCAGCACTAACTGCTTGACCTGTTATGGTCAATAAATGATTAAGAGCTTCCCTTAAATCAAGCGAAACAAATTCATACGATAAATTGTCATTTAAAGACTTATAGCCTCTTGAAAGTGCATTATAACTATTTTTGATAAGTTCTTTTTGTCTTAAATTATTAATCATTTGACTGTTAATATTTCTTGTGTGACCATCAAAAACACATTTCAATATTTCTTCTTCCAATTTATCCAAATTGGTTCTTCTGATTGCTGATATATGAATTACTTTTTTATTATTCAAAAAATCACTCATAGACTTGAAATTGATATTATTCTTTAAATCAACTTTATTCAAAGCAATTATATGCGGTTTATCGGATATCAAATCCATTATTTTCTTATCATCTGATGTTATTTTTTTAGAAACATCTAAAATCAATAAAGCTAAATCGGCTTTTTTAAGAGATTCGATAGTTTTTTCAATACTTTTTGCCTCTAAAATACCAGCAGATTTAATTATACCCGCGGTATCAATGAATTTTAAAGCTACTCCCTTAATATTAATAATTTCTTCAATGGTATCTCTAGTTGTTCCAGCTATCGGGCTAACAATAACTTTTTCTGTCTTTAAAAAGGCATTCATTAAACTTGACTTGCCTACATTTGCCTTACCGCAAATTACAACAGAAATGCCTTCATTAACAACAATGCCATAGTCAGCCTCTCTAAGCATTTTTTCTAGGGTGTCTAATTTCCGCTTGAGATTACCCTTAATCTTTTTTTTGTTTAAACTTTTAATATGCTGGGAATCAAAATCAATAGCTGCTTCAATATCTGAAATAATATCAGCTAAACCATCTGCCATTTGCTTTATAGAGCTAGAAAAATTTCCTTTAAGATGTTCAAATGCAAGCTGCAGGCTCTTGTCAGTTTTAGCATTAACCATATCATTAACAGCTTCTGCCTGTAATAAATCAATACGCCCATTAATAAGGGCGCGTTTAGTAAATTCTCCTGGTTCAGCCAAACGAGCACCGGATCGCAATAGTAATTCTAATATCACTCTAGCCGAAACCAACCCACCATGACAACTTATTTCAACCACGTCCTCAGTAGTATATGTCTTTGGGCCTCGCATAAGACTTAAAAGTACCTCGTCAATAGGTTTTATATTTTTTGGATAACTAAATATGTGACCGTATTTAATAGTGTGACTCTTAGCTTTTGAAATTGATTTTTTGTTTTTTGCTCTAAAAATCTTGCTAGCAACTTTAATTGCTTTAAGGCCACTTATACGTATTATTGCTAGTCCACCCACTCCAATGGGTGTCGATATGGCCGCTATTGTATCTTTTTCTGTCCTATTTTTTTTCATAGTAGATATCTATCTAATGTATCCTATTAATTCCCATTAGTTGTCTAACCTCAGCTACCACAAACAAAGAACCACAGCACACTATTAAATCATTTTTTTTACTTAGTTTACTTGCTAGTTTAAAAGCATCAGTAATATTATAAGTACTTTGCGTATTCTTCCTTCTGCAATCTTTAAAATGCTTCTCGATTACATTGGGCAATGCAGCCCTAGGATGCAAGCTCTTGGTTAGAATAATTTCATCAGCTGCTCTACTTATAATCTGACAAATACCCTTGATATCTTTGTCAGCAGAAATTCCCAAAAGAACAATAAGATTTTTATATTTGAAATATTTACTTAAAGCCTTTA
Source organism: Candidatus Kappaea frigidicola (assembly GCA_030765555.1). GTDB lineage: Bacteria > Omnitrophota > Gorgyraeia > JAGLLT01 > JAGLLT01 > Kappaea > Kappaea frigidicola. Next base: position 12,137 of record JAVCCI010000010.1, on the reverse strand, counting down.
CTAATACTAGCATACTAGCTTTATTCTGAGCCCCATCTAAAACAACATGAGGCCTTTTTGCTACAACTTCAAGGCGCCCTGGCCAATCAGTATTATTAATCCCTCTTTTAATAGCTCTATTATCTATCGTATATCCCAAAATTACAAGAACTTCTATGGCCGCTAAAGCACAAGATGCATTTTCAAGCTGATGCTCACCCAAAAGACTTGTCTTTAAACCATGCAAATTCACCTTGAGACCCTCATAATCAAAGGTCTGCTTAAGGTTAGATATTCGTTTTAATCTGTAATCAAAGCTCCTCTTACACGCATAGAAAGGTGCTTTCTTTACCTTTGCCATACGCTGAATAACTTTAAAAGCTGAAGGGCGTTGATGAGAACTAATCACGTAAGAGTTATTATTTATTATTGAAGCTTTTTCAAAAGCAATGGATTCTAATTTATTTCCTAATTTGTCCATATGCTCATAGCTTATAGGAGTAAGAATGGATATTATACCTTGAGCAACGTTAGTTGCATCCAGCCTCCCCCCTAATCCAGCTTCTAAAATCACAAAGTCTGCTCTTTTAACAAAAAAATAATAGAAAGCACAAATTGTATAAACTTCAAAAAATGTTGGCTTTTGCCCACCTTGTTTTAAGTGCTTGTTAATACCCTTTCGCACCCTTTGTACAACTTCTACCAGCTCTTTCTTTGTAATTACTCTCTTGTCTAGCTTTATCCTTTCTCTGAAATCATGTAAATGTGGAGAGGTATATAAACCAACTCTATAACCAGCCTCAAATAAAATATTGTTAATATAGTTAGCGGTAGACCCCTTGCCTTTTGTCCCCGCAACCTTGATAACTTTAAGATGTTTTTGAGGATTGCCCAAAATATCAAGTATAAAACGAACTCGATTAAGTTTTAATCGGTTATAATTAAACTTTATTTGTTTTTCGAAGTTTATAAAAGAATTTAGGTAGGTTACTGCTTCTTGATATTTCATCAAAGATTAGTGTTTAAAATGTCTGACGCCAGTGAAAACCATAGCAATGCCACAGTCATCAGCCTCTTTAATAACTTCTGGATCTCTAATCGAACCACCGGGCTGTATGATAGCTTTTATATTAGCCTTGCGAGCATACTCTACAGAATCTTTCATGGGAAAGAAAGCATCGCTTGCCATTACAGCATCCTTTGTTAACTTTCCAGCTTTCCTGATCGCAATAATTACTGAATCGACGCGACTCATTTGACCAGCTCCAATACCTACAGTCTTTGTATCTTTTGCCAAAACAATAGCATTAGATTTAACATATTTACAAATCCTCCAAGCAAACATTAAAGACTCTGTTTCCTGTTTAGTAGGTTTTCTTTTCGTTACTATCTTTAAATCTTCAGACTCAATTCTTAATAAATCCTTTTCCTGCAACAAAAGACCGCCATTTACTTTCTTTAAATCAATATCTAGCCCTCTAGAGTTTAATTCCGGAATATCTAATATCCTAATATTTTTCTTCTTTTTTAACATTCCAAGAGCATTTTCAGTATAGCCACAGGCAACTACACACTCAATAAAACGAGTTTCATGTATAAGCGCAGCCGTCTCTTCATCTACAACCTGATTTAAACCTATGATACTGCCATATGCTGACATCGGATCACAATCCAAGGCCATTTTATATGCTAAAGCTAAACTATCAGCTACAGCAGCCCCGCAAGGATTATTATGCTTTAAAACACAAGCCATAGGCTTATCAAAATCTTTAAGGATTTCAATAGCAGCATTTAAGTCCAGGATGTTATTAAATGAAAGTTCTTTTCCGTGCAATTGCTTAGCTGCACATATGCTCGGATGACTCATCTTATCATCCCGATAAAAAGCAGCGCTTTGATGAGGGTTTTCTCCATATCTTAGATCTTGTATTTTTTTTACATTGAAACTTAAGTCAGATACAAAAGAAAAATCGTGACTTTCTAGAGGAGAGCCATCAGCTTCACTTATAATGTGAGCATCAAGATAATTACATATTTGAGTATCATAATTCGATGTTTTCTTAAAGGTTTCAACGGCTAAACGAGATAAAGTAGCCTCACTTAAACATCCATCGTTAGCCTTTAACTCATCTAATATTTGATCATACTGAGTTGGAGAACTAACAACTGCAACCGCTTTATAGTTTTTGGCAGCAGCTCTTAACATCGTAGGACCACCAATATCAATATTCTCTATAGCCTCATCTAAAGATACATCTGGCTTGTTAATAGTCATTTCGAAGGGATAAAGATTAACCACTACCATATCAATCAAGCTAACTCCAGCAACTTTTAGCTGTTGAAGATGTTCTGGATTATTTCTTTTAGCAAGAATACCCGCATGGATTTTAGGATGCAGAGTCTTCACCCTACCATCGAGCATTTCCGGTGCTTGCGTATAATCAGCAACTGCCGTCACCTTTATGCCAGCCTGCTCGATAACCTTTTTTGTACCCCCCGTTGAAATCAACTCTACGCCGACTTCACTTAAACCTTTGGCGAATTTTTCTATCTTACTTTTATCAGATACGCTAACTATAGCTTTTTTTATTTTTAACATTTCTTATGATGGAATTAGTTTTATTAATTCAGTAGTTTTAGCTTTAACTTTTCGATATTAATTTCACTATTTAACTTCTCTATTTGACGCGTTACATCATCTTTTTGAGCATTAAGCTCTATGAGCTTATCCTTCCATTTCATTTCTTCATCAGAGGATAGCTGTGCCTGTGAATCTTCCGAAAGAAGCTTATTGGCTTCTTTTATAGTAGCTTCAGTACTCTTTAGAAACCTTTTCTTTGTTTTTAACTCTTGCGAAAGGCCATTTGTTTTAAGTTTTATTTCCGTAACATACTTATTTAATTCATTTTTAAGATTTTTTGTTTCTACGCCTATTTTTTTATCCTCTTTGGCATATTCTTTCTTCAACTGGCTAACTGCCTTCTCCATTTCTTTTTTCTTCACCTTTAGCACATTATTAGCCTTTTTAATCTGTGTGTTGATTCTATCTCTCTCATGTAGCACATCAGCGAAGGACGGATCTTCATCGAGTACTGTAGTTTTAGCCTGCTGCCTGTCAAAAAATGGGTTACAACTTAAACTGGAACAAACAAAACAGCTAATCATAATTACAGTTAAATATTTTACGACCCTCATATATTTACTCCCTGTTAAAAATAAAAGGTAAGCGTTTCATCAGAAACACTTACCTAATTATCCCACGAAGCTCAAGAGTGTTCAAGCAAAAAATACAACAAAGTATTATTTTGCTTTAGGCTTAATATATCTTTATTGATAAAGGCTTTTGTTTATGAGCGTATTCTAGATATATTTCCTTTGAATTACACCTAAAATTGACCTTTTTGCCATTTATTAAGATTTTTTTAGGCTTATTTTGTGCTTTTAAAAGCAAACCGCCATCAAACTCCTTGTGACCAGTAATTTTTAACTCAATAAAATCTTTTTGCTTGTTTATGCTTAATACCTCTGAGGTTGTAAATGTTATACTTAGACCTGGAGAAAGTTGCATATTAAGAGGAGCAATAAAACCGTAAGTAGAAGGTATTAAAAAAGTTTTGTTTTTAAGTATTTTCTTTAAACTAGGTGAAACCATATTGCTAATTTGCATATTAAAAGACTGATAATTTCTATGATAATTCATAACATATAAATAGTTGCAATCTTTTCCAAAAAGTTCCCCTGCTATTATATTTGAGTTATCTACCTTAACGAATTTCTTAATCTTATCCGTATTAATTAATTTTTTGTAAGCCTCTAAATGCTCTCCCAGCTCATAACTAAAAGCGGTTCCTAAAATCGTTACCTTTCCTTTTTCTATTTTTTTACTTAGCCCACAACATTCCCCAGCTTCAGTTACAGCAATGGTCTTAGCCTGGCTTGCCTTGTATATATTTATCCTTGGAAAACATTGAAAATCTTTAACCCCTAAGAGATCAATTTTAGGCGTAATTGGATAGACTGTTTTTTCGTTGGATATTTTACAAAATTCTTCTAAATACGTACATTTCTTTAAGTCTAAGTCTTTTTGTGGAAAGGTGGGCAGAATAACAAGGTGGCCACCAGCTTTTATATAATTGGCAAGTTTTTTCTGAGTATCCTTATCCATACAATCTAAGGACATTACCCAAAGCTGCTTATACTTCTTAAGGTGCTTTAAATCTATACTTTGTAAATCCTCCATCATGAAATCTTCATTTAATATCTGAAGGGCTCTCAATAAACCATCAAATAAAACAGAATCTCTCAATCTCTGAGGATCGTAATGCATTCCTAAATCTTCAACGTTAAATTTCCTCTTTCCAAAAGCAGGTATTGTAAACTCTGTGTGGTAATAAGGCCTATATAAACCCACACCAATAGAAGCTTTTTTGCTCGAATTAGCAATTTTAACTCCGTGAGTTCCTATGAACTCTCCAAATTTCTGAACTGTATCATAAAGCTCTGAAGGTTCAGCATTATTATCAACTGGCGTCTGCCAATAAAAAACTGGACCCAAATCTCCTTTTCTCGGAGGATTTACTCCCTGCGAAAACATGTAGAAATTAATGCCCTTTAAGCCATGCACCAAACACGCTTTATAAAACAAGTCGAGCTCATTTGCATACACTCTGGTTTTGTGATGGCGACTGCCAGCTTGAATTTCAACACCCATTGTGGGATGCCTATGATTCTGAAGAGCGCGAGCTACTTCATTGCAGACTAAATCATCATGTAAATTTCTAAAATCAACTGTTTCGGGTATATGATCAACTCCTAGCATAATCTCAGGAGCTATTTTTTCCAATTCATCATACATTATTACGTTCACTGGATACTCAAGAGCCCTACCATCAATCCATCCAGGAAGATTATGAAATGTAGGTATATCCACTCCTTGACTTCTTACTTCTTTTAAAAGATGTGTTAAATATACTGCATAATACCAGCGATAAAATAAATGCCAGTCGCGATAACCGAAATAATCCTTCTTACACTTAACATTGCCTTTTGGAGGACCAACCTTTTTAAAAGCACTGTAATCTGTTTTATAAAGTCTATTTAAACTCTTTATATTAGTATATTTATTCTCTAAAAATTCATGATAATATTTAAGACATTCAGAATTATAGTCACCCTCAGCCGAAAACCAATAATAAAAGGCTATCTCATTACATAACTGCATCATGATAATCATTTTGTTATTTGTAATTTGATAATCTCTTATAATAGGCAAAATATTGTCATACCACCGCTTAGCATACTTTAAATAAACGGGATTCATATATGTTGTCATCTTAAGCGGGTGAATATTAGAATTTTCATCTATAGCCTGGACTTCTGGATAATTATCAAAGAGCCACTCCGGTAAACCATTACGTTTATATTCAGCTAAAATATACGGTCCGGGCTTCACTATTACGTAAAGACCCATTTCATGACAAAGATCTAGAAAACCAATGAGATTTCGCTCAGGGCACGTTTTGCCTGTAAAATCAAACTTATTATCATCATGCTCATGCCAACACCAAGGTATATAAGTAGAAACTGTATTGCAGCTTGCCTCCTTGAGAAGAGTTAAGTGCTTTCTCCAAAGCCTTTTTGGAATTCTAAAATAATGCACTTCACCTGAAAGAATGAAAAAATCGTTCCCGTTTAGTTTAAATGCTTTACTGGTTAGTTTAAAATCCATAATTATTTATACCTCTTTTATCTTAAACAGCGCAGAATCAAAAGATCAACCTTATTTGATTTTTTGGTCATCGCAGCAACCTCTTTTAAAGATTTGCCTTCAATGTTTCTACCGTTTATTTTTTTTATTTTATCCTTCTCCATGAGTCCTGCTATATCTGCCGAAGAATTCTTGATCACTTCGTCTATTTCTATGTAATTATTTTTTTCTACTAATATAATACCCAAAACTTTTCGCTTCTTGAGGTGGTATTTAATTTCCACTAGTTCTAAAATATATTTTCTATAGAAACATATATTTTCTACACTATCAAATTCCGCTTCTAATAATTCTAATATTTCAAAATCTTGTAATTTTAACAAGCTTCTTTCATTGATTGCACATATTATGTCCTGCTCTTGAAGTCCACTTGCAGCTGCTTTGGAATCGGGCAGCACATTAATAACTTCTATGCCAGTTATATTTATTTTTAATTCTACACCATGAGCCTTTAAAATTTTTTCTTTTATATTTTCTTTCTTTGCCTGATTCTTTTCTTCAATTTCCCTGAGATGTTTTTCGTGCTTCTTAATTCTTTTTTTTACTTCTTTCAATCCGTCTTGAGCTTGTTTATAATTAGGATTTTTATCAAGGGCCTGATTATAATAATCTATAGCCTCATTGAGCTTATTATCAATCATGTACTTCCGGGCTAAAAATGTTAAATTGGCCTCTGAAGTCTCATATTCGATATCCCTTATATCGCCCAAAACTAAATCTACAGTTCCTAGATGGGTTTGCAAAAGGCAAGAATTGTCAGTTTTTTTAACAATATAGCCCTTAATAGAAGAACCGTTTTTAAGCGTAATAACATCGGAATGTACATCAAAACTCAGGATGCACACGATAGCACACATTATAATATAAATAAAGCTTTTTTTGCTTTGCATAACATTTTTATGGTTTTTATTAAATTTTAAGCTGCTAGATAAGAAGTTTGGGGCAAAAAATAGTCAATAGTCTTTAAGGAATAAAGCCTTAAAAACTCAATTGAATATATTTAATTCTATTTTTTCTTACTATCTTTAATTATAATGTTGATTGTCTCTTCTATATCCCTATCTGCATTAACGAAATTTAGCCCCACGTCATAGTGTTCGTTTAAATCTTCCGCCTTCTCAGTCCAGACAACCTTCAAAAATATCTCTTTAATTTTGTCCTTATGTCCTTCAATTGTTACTTTAAGCAAAACTTCCTCATCTAAAATTCTGTTAATTCTATTTGTCTCATTACTTTTAAAGCGACAATCGTGATTAAATACCCAACCTAAACATTTATTACACTTCTTACACTGCCAACCTTTTGGCCATTGTAATCTCATCCCGCCAGCACTAATATCTTTACTCGACATCGGTATTTCAGCGGAAAGAAGTGTTTTTTTATCCTTCCTACATATCTGACCCGTAAGGGCCTTTTCAACGTCAAAACGTTTGTACTTCCTTTTGTCCTTCAACATGTCTTCACCCTTTTAAGAAATTTTTTGATCCACAATTTGATCCCGGTATTCCTGAGGGGAAATATTCATCCACTTTTTAAATACTTTGCTGAAGTAATTAGGATCTTGATAGCCAACTGCAAAGGACACCTGCGCAACACTTAATCTCATGTCCTTCAAAAGTTTTAAAGCAGCTTCCAATCTAATCCTTGTAACGAATTCAATAAAAGTCGTGTTGTATTCCTTTTTAAATTGATGAGAAAAATAATAAGGACTTAAACTTACAGCTTCTGATACTTCACTTAATGACAGATTTGGCCTGTAATAATTATCTTTTATAAAATCGATTGCTTTCGCAATTGACTCTTGCAAATGAGTTTGAGACATATCAGAACTTAAAAAAACTATTTCTTCAAACTTTAATGAAAATATAAAGTTGATAAATTCTTCAAGGAAACTACATAATTCTTTAATTTTTTCATCATTCAAAACATTAGCTATCTTCTCATTGGATGCAGAAGATTTCTCAAGGCCAAGTTCATCTGTAATCGCAAACCCATAGACCTTTTTTCTAACCATAACGGGCAAAATAGCTCTTTTACAATGGCTTGAAACCGAACTAATGATAAGCTCTCTATTACTAATGGCTTTTTTTAAATCTTTGGCAAGCATATTAGATGAACTTCCAAATAATTTTTTTAAGGCTTCTTTGTTTTCTAGAATATTTTTACCAGCTTCTAAATCCAAACGATAAAAATAAACCTTAACCCCAAAAACCTTATTAAGTAAGCTATTGAGTTTTTTTACAACAGAAATACTACCTAATTTTGATACGTCAACTAATGTATTCATTTTTCTACTACTTTAACTCCTTTATTATAATTTACTCTACAAAAAAAATATCGTCAACCCAAATCGTTCCTTCTTTGTTTGAAGCAATTCTATCCTCGAATACAAAAATTAATTCCACCAGGTCAGAAAAATCATTTATAACAGCAAAATCAGATAAAGAAATACTTATCATTTGCCACTCAGCGCTCACATTATGAATATAATATTTACCTGTTTCACCTGATGCATTTTTTAATTCCACCTTAAAAACATCTGTAAAGCCATATTCTTGATCTCCCTTAACCCAGAAAATCAATTTTGAAAAATGACTGGCGTCAAAATTATTTAATTTCGTCCAGAAACCGTTGAAAGCTGGATTTGTTGAATCGACATCATAATCCAAGCGCATAGAAAAACCAGAGTCTCCCATCTTCATGCCAGGATCATATGCCTCTAAACAACTTTGCGAAAAATCATTAGGCATAAAATCAAAAGCTCCCAAGTCACCTCCAAGACAATTAGGCTTAGAGCCTGAATTAAAATCATCTACACAAATTCCACCTTCAAGGTCTTTGTTTTTATCTAGCTTAACAATGTCAAGCGCAACTTGCCTATTTGCAGAATCAGATTTTTTCTTTTTATTTTCTTCTGGAATTACATTTTTATCAAGTTCATCAGCAACTTGATGAGGCGGGTTAGATTCTTCTAGTATTATCGTTTCCTGATCATTATTACCTGAGCAAGATGATATCATTAGTAAACAACTTAACGATAAAACAACAAACAGATACTTTAAATTCATAATGTCCTCCCCCGAGACAGCATCTTTTTATTAAAAAAGGCCCTCTCTTTAAAAGAGAAGACCTTTTATGTATTTATTTTAAGGCACTTAATAATATAAGCGAAAATATTAAGCATGAGTAATTTAAATCCTGGTTCATAGTTTAATTATACCAGAATTAATCACTAAAGTAAATATCATCTATCCAAATTGTTCCTTCTTTTGAAGTAGCTATGAGATCTTCAAATACGATAACAAATTCTGATAAGGATGATAAATTAGTAATACCAGCAAAACGATCTAAGGGAATCTCTATTTTCATCCAATCACCAATCACACCTGTAACATAGTACTCACCTTTTTCACCCTGATCATTTTTCAACTCAGCTTTAAAAGTAGTGGTGTAACCTTTATCGGCATCACCCTTGATCCATAATACTATTTTATTATAATCTGTAGCATTAAAACTGTTTAATTTCGTCCAAAAACCGTTGTAAGCTGGATTTGTTGAATCGACATCATAATCTAAACGCAAAGAAAAACCAGAGTCACCGTGTTTCACATCTGGATCATAAGCCTCAGTGCATGACTGTGTAAAATCTGTAGGTTGAAAATCAAAAGCACCGAGATCACCACCCATAGAATTAGGTTTAGCTCCGGTATTATAGTCGTCAACATAAGCCTCTTTGGCCTGAGCCGACCCTGTAACCATAAGCAAAAGACTGCATACAGCCACCAATACAATCATTAATTTCCTCAATTTATACACCTCCTATTTTTTGTGCACTTATGTGCACTCTCCATCAATCGTAACAGAAATTTTACCACGAAGATACCAAAAAGTCAACTTATTTTTCTTGCTTTAACGGGGTAATTTTTTGTTATTCTAAATACCACGTTATGTTGCTTTTTATCTTTAAAAATAGGAATAATATTAGAATTATGAACCTTGCCATCAATAATTATCTGATCGGGTCCATCGTACTTAAATATACTGATATTATACGTTGTACCTCGAAAAACTCTTTTAATTGTGCATTCATTCCAGTCATCCGGTAAGACTGGCTCTACTCTCAAACCATCATACTCGGCCCTTATGCCTAATAACCAATCAACAGCAGCCTTATAGTACCATCCGGCTGAACCTGAGTACCAGCTCCAAGCTCCTCGCCCAAAATTTGCTGAATCAGGACCATCCACATTACCACAGGTAACATATGGTTCTGCTTTATAAAAATCTGGATCCATACCTCTTCTAATAGGCATAAAGCTATTATATAAATCCCAAGCTTTTGCTTCTCTTTGAGCCATAACTTCAGCTATAACCGCCCAACATCCAGCATGAGTATAAAGTCCTGCATTTTCTCTTGTTCCAGGAGCATATCTCGAAAGATAACCAATTTTTTTATCTGGTTTTGAGTATGCCGGATGAAACAAAATAGGACCATACTCACGGTATAAATGCTTGTCCAAGGCTTCCAAAACACTCTGCAATCTTTCTTGGGGTATAATTCCATTTATAATAGCCCATGTTTGAGCATTTAAGAAAATCTTACCTTGCTCTTGGCTTTTAGAGCCTAAAATAATACCATCATCTCTGGTTGCTCTAATATACCATTTGCCATCCCATGCATGCTTATTAATATTATTCTTTAATTTTTGAGCTTCTTCCTTGAATTTGTGAGCTATTTTCTTTTTATTCAATCTATTAAGAATAGTTGACCACTCCACTAATATTCCATATAAGAAGTGCGCCAACCACACCGACTCGCCCTTCCAATCATCACCTGCTCTACAGAGACCATCATTCCAGTCTCCCTCACCAATTAAAGGTAGTCCTCGAGAACTCACCCTGTTGATGCTTTTTTCAATCGCTTTCAAGCAGTGATCAAAAACTGAAGTTTTTCTATTACTATCAAGGTAACCAACTTTCTCCTTTAAAAAATCAAAATCAGCAGTTTCTTTAAGATAAGAAATAGCTATAAAGGGAAGCCATAATAAATTATCTGTTATGTTGTTTTTACAACCAATATCATTTAAGGGGTTCCACCAGTGCTGCACCGTGCCATCCTTAAACTGATGTTCAGCATTTAGCAAAAGTTGCTTGCGGGTAAGATTAGGATCGATAGTGAGAAATATCTGAGAATCCTGCAATTGATCTCTAAAGCCAAAATCTCCACCTATCTGATAATATGCTGAACGACCCCAAATTCTACCTGAAATAGCTTGATATCTTAACCAGTAATTATTTAAGAAATCAAAACCCTTATCAGGTGTCTCAATATGAAAACTACTTAATAAATCCAGCCAGCTTTTCTTTGCTTTCTTTACAGTATCCTCAGCAGCCGATACATTGTTATATTTTGATACTAACTTTTCAGCAAGTTTCTTATTTTCGGCTAGTCCCAAAGTAAAAACAACATTTTTTTTCTGTTTAGCATCAAGCTTTAAATTAACATTTAGAGATGCGATAGAATCGTTCCATTTGCCTTGCGTATTCTCGCATTTACCGTTTTTTACAGCTCGAGGCTCATTCATGTCTCCATACTGCCCCAGAAAACTTTCCTTATCACCCTCAAAAGAAGAGGCCTTTATGCTGGATGAATGAAAAGCTACATAATCCCATGGAGAATTCCAAGGTATACCATCTCTAGTCTGAACTGTCCACAGTCTTTTTGTAGCAAACATGCTGCTATTCTTAGAATCATATTCAGTTTCAATAAATAGCTTATGAAATTCTCTATGTTCATCAGGAGCAACACCCAAAGCCCATTCAAAATAAGTAAATAGACTTAAATCTTTTTTCTTATTACTCTTATTTTCAAGCGTAAGTGACCAAAGTTCTATAGTATCATTGGGTGCTACAGTAATCGTTAAAGTGCATAAAATGTCATTCCAAAGATTCTCGAAAACTGTATAGCCAAGACCATGGCGACATTCATAATGTTTTGTTTTTGATTTTGTAGGTTGATATGTGCAGGATGAAAATTTCCCAGTCTTATTATCTCTAATATAAATGTATTTACCCCAATTATCACAGACAATATCCTGATTCCACCTAGTCAGCCTGTTTTGTCGAGCATGGCGATACCAAGAATATCCACCACCAGTTTGAGAAACAACTAAGCCATAATTTTTGTTATTGGAAATTACATTAATCCACGGCTTTGGTGTAGTGGGAGTTTTAATTACATATTCTCTACCTTCATCGGTAAAATAACCGTAAGGTGTTTCGTAGTATCTTTGTTTCATGATGATTTACTTGCCCTCCTTAAGCATCTCATTAACTTCAGGAATTACTCTTTGGGAAAATTCTTTAGCATCAATATCCCCAAGTCGCAGAT
>JAVCCI010000020.1 GCA_030765555.1 Candidatus Kappaea frigidicola | reverse complement strand
AGATAAAACTATTATCGTTGGATATACAAAAAGCTTTGGTCATCTGTCTCCTTTAACTTTTGATTTTTTAAAAGCTATGGATAAAGGAATAAAACAAATTGAATTTCTAGATAAGAAAGAAAAAGTTTTAAAAGAGTTAAAAATAAATTTATCTAAAGTTTCTTTTTTTATTGGATACTATCCAGATATCCTTAATAAAGGAGTTACTCCTGTAGGCAGATCTAAAAGATTTAAAAGTTTCTTTTGGGAGGGAATAGGCGAGTTACTGTGTACTTCATCTTTAACAAGGTTTTTACAACTTGAACAAAAGCAAGAGCTTATGCTTAACAATGTCCTCATAAAACAAGGAGACTCTTTATTGCCTTCTTGGGGTCTTCTTACTGGCAACATTAGCAACAAAAAGGCAAAAACAGCTATTTTTTTGAAAAAATACTTATATTTATGGCCAAAAGCTGAAAAGAATTTTATTGATGATATGAGATTCATTGAAAAGTCTATTTTCAATCCTTCTAAGAGTAAAGCCTATTTAGATAAGATCTTGCCTAATAGTCTTGTTTTTAAAGAGTTAATTGATTTCAGCAGAGTAGGGCAAATTTTATCGGTTATTTTTAAAGAAATAATCTGGGGTTGGGAGCCTAAAAACAAGGCTGGTAACTTTGTTATGGGCAAAGATTATTTGAAAATTAGTTTTAAAAAAATACCGAAAGAAGTGAAAAAACGCTTTAATAACGGGTGTTTTTACCTTGATGGGCGAAGAGCCTTCATTCAGTAGATTTAAAGCGCTTTCAGTAAACTTAGATTTTGGTTATTATATTCTTGTATTGCCCTTGTTTTAAATGTTATATTTAGATGGTTGCTAGGGGAGGCGACGAAAAAGGTAATCCACTAAATGTGGAGCACAAAACCCAGGGTTCCATGAAGTACTTATTAAAGGAATGGCCGGGCCACCGAATAGTCTCTCAAAAAGGTGGTGTGGTCTTTTTTTTATTGTGGAGTATATAATGAAACCAGAAAAAAGAAAATCTAAAAAATCACAAATTGTTTTGGAATATATGATTATTTTTGCTATAGTAATAGTAGCAATAGCTAGTGTAGGTTTTTTGTCTAATATAAAGGGTAACTTTTCTGAGCATCAGAATAAATGTGTAAATGTGATTTTGGAGAAAGAATAAAATTATGAAAAGAAAAGGTCAAAACTTTATTGAATACGCAGCGTTAATTATGATAATTTCAGTTGCCTTGGTGGCTATGAATGTATATATTAAAAGAGCAATGAATGCCCGTCTTGCCCAGGTAAGGGCAGAGCTAAATGAGAGCATTCGATAGTTTAAGGAGGTGTAGTAGGATGAGACGTAAAAGAAGGGCACAAAGTATTTTGGAGTATACTCTTATTTTATCAGCTATTATCGCGGGGATCATATTCGCTGCTAAAACTATGGTTAGGCCAGCAGTAGAGCAGAGTTTTACTGATGCTACCGATAGCATGAATACTATGACTTCAAAGTTTAATACTCAAGTGGGTGGCGGCGCCGTAACCCCTTAAAAAGGCTAAAAATACGGAGGTGAAAAAATGTTAATTAAGTTAAAACAAGCACAATCTACCGCAGAATACGCTATACTGATATCTGTGATTGTCGGAGCAGCCTTAGCTATGCAGGTTTACATTAAAAGGTCTTTGCAAGCAAAGATGCATGATGCTGGGATTGCCTTAACAGATGTTAGCGGTGATCTTACTGGTGAGGGTGTGATTTTGGGTACAACCAAGCAATATGAACCTTATTATGCTGAACAGAGATTATCAAGTGCTGACCGTGATACAAGTATAGAAAATTCTGCTACTACTTCAGATGGTGGAGTATTAGCTAGAACTAGCGAACAAGATATTGACGTGACTTCAACCGGCACAGAGCAAAGTCATGTATTGGTTATACAGGAATAATAAAGTAGACATTTAATTTATAGGAGGGTATAGTAATGTTAATCAAGAGAGGAGCTCAGAGCACTTTAGAATATGCTCTAGTAATCGCAGTTGTGGTTGGCGCCTTGGTTGCCATGCAAGTTTATGTAAAAAGAGGTGTTCAAGGAAGGCTTAAATCTGCTGCTGACGATATAGGAGAGCAATATTCACCCGGGTATACTACAGGCACAACAACAGTTTCAACAACTACCAGTACTAGTGAAAACTTGACTTCTGGAGTAACTAGCACAGTGAGTAACACAGTTCAGAATAAGGTTACTGATGATGAAACAGCTGAATATAGTTCAGAGTATTGGGGGGACTAAGTAAAAAAGGATTAAGGGAGTAGGAATTATGAGAAGATTCAGAAAGGCAGAAGCCTTGTTCCACTATACAATTCTGATTACTGTTGTAGCCTTAGGTTTGGCTACAATGCATACTTATTTACGTAGGGGCATACAGGCTAAAGTGAAGGACTTAACTGATCATGTTATTTCTGATAGTCAGTTAGCTTCTTTAAATGACCCTATCACTGAAAAATCTACCGTAAACGTTAATTCTACCCATGACTTTGAAAAGGTTGAAGGTGTAGGAGGGATGGGCCAGATAAACACTCTAAGTTCTTATACTCAAGAGATGGAGCATGAGGTTGAAAGTTTAGATCAAATAGATTACGGGCTAGCTGTGCCATCTGGTGTAGATAATCCTGAGGCTACCTTATTAGAGGATGGCGGTGGCTTGGTATCCGGCGGAAGTTCTTGATGATTAGGATGACGATGATGACCGAAGCTCCGGCGGAGGTTTTAGAAAAATAAAGTAAAGAACAATGAAAATAATTCATTTCCGAAAAGCCCAGGCAGTATTAGAAATAGGAATTTTAGGCACTATTGTTTTAATAGTTTTTTCTTTACTAGTCGGCTATGTCCAGAGTTTAAATGATGAACAATATGTTTTAATGGGCAATTTTCGCCAGGCTTTGAAAAAAGCCCATGATGAAAATGCCGTAATTAGCTATACTACTTTAGAAGACCCCAGGCACGTCGATATTAATGCTCCTCTTGTCGGAAAAAGAACAAATCTAAGTGCTTCAAACTATATTCATTGGGCAGTTCCCTATGTCGGTGAAGAACCGAATAAAGGATTCTATTATCAGATTAATGACGAAGTAGTAGCTTTAACTGAGGACGATGAAGTAGAAGACATTGTTTTTGCATATGATACCGATATCTCTAGAGTGTTTAACAAAGTAGAAGCCGGTGATATTATTAAGACCAGCCAAAATGTTGGAGTCGTTGAGGAGTTAACATATATTATAAGAGATTCTGACGAGCAATCAATAAAGACAGTTACCCAAAACAGAACAGAGAGTAAACAAAGAAGTTGGGAGACTGGGCAATAATGAGAAAATCACAAGCAATCCTAGAGGTTACTGTAATCTTTATTATAGGATTGTTTTTGTTTTTTGGTATAATGGGTATGTGGATGTGGGGCGATAATCAAATTGCCAAGCGCCAGCCCGAGTATAATCAGACCCGTGTTGCTGCTGGAACTGTAAATCTCGGCTCAACTAACATCAGTATTCTTTTGGCGAGCCTGATTGCTCAGCGAGATGACTTAGAGGCTCAGCTTGCTTCATTGTTGACTTCAATAGACGATTCAATAGCTATGCTGGAAGCTTCCAAGTTGCCTCATATGGCTGAACGTGACAAGCATAAAGCCGAGAAAGCTCTCCTAGATGCTGAAAAAGCCGGATTAGAGGTGGAGCAAGCCGCTTTGGAAGCTGAACTTGCAGTAGGATTTCCTGGTAAAGATAGGATAATAGAGATTAAAGATCGTTTAAGTGAAATTGCAACCAGAATAACCGAAATAGATGACAGAGTCAATAATTTTCTTATTCCCAAAATTAACTTTTATCAAGAAATTATTGACCAGATTGATTCCCAAATAGCTATTCTTGCCAGTGATGTCGAGCCAGGGGCAGATCTTCAAGCGCAGATAGATGAGTTAGATGAGCTTATTGCTGAGCTGGAGAGTGGAGAAGTGAGTGATCCTGAAGACAAGGATTTATACTGGCCGGTATATACGCCGGATGAGTTGACTGAAGAAGATGTATTTGGGTTACAAAAGTAAAAGAGCAAAACAAAAAACGGAAATGATATAATGTTTATTTATTTTAATGAAAATAAATGTGCATACCATAAGGGACAATTGGCCCCTTTTTTTATAGTTTTTATTATCTTGATTGTCATTGCCGCTTTGGTTACCGTAAATATCGGGAAAGTGGCTAAGACCAAGATTTACTCTGCTAATTCTGTTGATGCTGGAGCATTAGCCGCCGCCTCAACTATGGCCTCAGCCTTTAATTACATTGCCGTAGCCAACTCCCAGATGAGAGTTAATTATCAGTACTTTTTTGGACTGGCTTCGATTTCATTTGCTTGGGGATATTGGAAAATTGGGTCTGCGATGTCTTCAGCTAGTACTGCCATAGCTTTCTTAACTGCTGCCTGCGCGTGTGTACCTTGCTGTGGGCATGCTTGCCCTTGTCCTTGTTTTTTCCCAAATCTTGCAGCTGGAGAAGCAGCATTAGCGGAGGCCATAGCCTCATTAGTGGATTTTGACAAAACCATGAAGTCTTTAATCGTTCAAGTTAGTAGTTTTTATTGGCTTCAATATGAATTTTATAAAGTGATTAGGGAGAATATTGATGATTATCACCAGAGTGCGCTTGAGAGCGGTTATAGTTTTGCTTTTAATAACAGCGGGATATCTTCTAGACTTAAAGGGTGTAGATTAGAAGATAGTAGTCTTTGTGATGCCTGCGAAGATGATTGTCAGGAGGACTGTAAAGGCCGCTGCGGCGATAGGGATGATTATCTTATTGATGAGAAAGATCTGTACGATGAGTGCATGGATACCTGCAGCCGCGAGGAATTAAATTGTCTAATTAATAATTGTCAAAGTCACCGGGCTGAGTATTCGCTTTGGTTAAAAAATGAGCTTGATGATGATGACCCAGTTTCTAGCCAGAAGATTATTAATTATAATTGGCTTGACGGACAGGAGAGAAGCCATGATGTATCTACCCAGGTAGTGATTGATCCGGTAGATGAGTATGTTTTAAAACATACAGTGCTTCCTTTTTTAGCAGATATTGCTCTTCTTACTACAGCCATGGTCACTGCAAACCAAGCTAAAGGAATTTTAACAAATGCTGCAGGGCAAGCTTCTTCTTCTTCTCCTTGTAGTGCCGAGGTAACTGCTGCCGGCGCCTTATCTTTCAATGTAGCGGCATTAGTTGCTAGCATTGCTGCTCATTCTGGCTTAGCAACTAACGGAACTTTTAGTAGTACCAGCGATAGCGATGCTTGGCCTTATATTATTTGTTGGATTGATGATGTGCCCCATAATCAATTAGTAGATGTCTACCAGACCCAGCGCGATCAGGGGGCAGATGTAGGTGTCTGGAGTACAGAGTACCCTCTTATCACTTCTTCAAGTCGAGCCAGTTTTGCTGGCGAGGGAGCGATTTATACTCCCAGCCCCAATTATGATGCTACAATTATTTTAACTGATTTTTTGAGTAGTCATCTTTTAGATATTTTGGGTGAACCGATAAAAGATATTGAATGAAAGATAGAAAAAATAAAAAAAAAGTAAAAGAAATCGGAGGTAAAGATATGCAAAAGAGAAAAATAGTTATTGTTTTTATTCTTTGTTTGTTTATCCCTTCTATTGCTTTTTCTCAAATCTTTGGATTGCCTAAACCTCATAGTACTGATTTATCAAGCAAAACAAATGAAGAGATAGCCGGAGGCCAATTTACTATTTATCAATATCATTCTTCTCTTACTCAGAGTAAAATTTTAGAGTTTTATCAGGATAAGCTTAGCAGGAAAGGCTGGAACAAGATGGATTTAGCAATGCCTGAGATAACTAATAAGGTTTTCCAGAGCAGAATCTATAATTTTGTCAAGGGTGATGAAATGCTGGTTTTAAATTTCTCGCCGATTAAAGCTCAAGGGCGTATTTTTTATAGTATTAGCGTTGGAGGCTCCTCTAAACCTAAGGTAGTTGAGGCAGGAGAAAAATTTCCAACAGAAACATTTAAAGAGCCAAAAGCATTAGAGCACATACCTACTTATCCCGGAAGTAAACAGGCTGATTATCGCAAAACTCCCTCAGGTATTCAAGCCGGCTATATGGCTAGTGGAGGAGTAGAAGCGGCTAAAGAATTTTATCTTCAAAGCATGCCTCAACGGGGTTGGTCTTTTGTTGGTGAGAAACGCATTGGAGGATATCAATATGATCTGTCAAACATTGAGGATGACTGTTCTACTTGCCCTAAGTTACCTCTTGGTGCTAAGAAGATACTTAGTGATATGAATATGCAGGGAGTATTTCTAGAGTTTAGACAGGATAGTAAAAGCTGTATTGTTAACATTACTGAAATCAGTGGTTTAGGGGATGATGAAGGCTTGACTTCTTTAGGTTTAGGAGATACTATGATTACAGTGCTTTATAATGATAAAAAATAAGTCACAAGCTATTCTTGGGTATGCTTTTCTGATTGCCGTAGTGGTAACAGCTATAATCGCTATGTCAGTCTATATGAAAAGAAGAATACAAGGCGGCTATAAAAAGTCGGCTGATGTATTCGGCCAAGGGGAGCAATATGAGCCTTTTGGCGGAACTGTGGAAGAGTAAGCGGGTAGTGGCTGTAAAGGATAGCGATTAAGGCAATAGGTTTGGTAGACGGTTAGTCCTGATTCTTCATATTTTTATATATAAAAAGTTAGTTTAAATTATATGAATTCCATAGTATTCAGTTACATTTTGCTCATAGTTGCTTTTTGTTTGTTTGGCTATTACGGAGTAGGCTTTCTTCTTAAGAAATGGAATGAGACTCAGAAGGATAAGGCTGAAAAAACTAGTTCCCAGTTTGAGGAAATGTTCATTTTCCTTAAAAAAGAAGTCATAGTTACCCTCTACATTATTACCCCTTTAATTTTAGGAATATTAGGATTTATCTTAACTAGAAAAGCTTTAGTTAGCTTAATTGGTATGGCTGCGGGGGTAAGTTTTCCTTTTCTTTTGATTAAGTTTATGGATAAGAAAAGGAGATCTAAGTTTAGTGCCCAATTAGGCGATGGATTAATGATAATGTCTAGTTGCCTCAAAGGTGGCTTAACTTTAATTCAATCTTTTGAGGTATTAGCTGAGGAAATGGAGCCACCAATAGGTCAGGAAGTTTCTCTTTTAATTAGAGAAATAAAGGTAGGTGTAAGCTTAGAAGAAGCTTTAACTCGACTAGAGAAAAGGATGCCCTCAGAGGAAATGACCTTGATTACTTCAGCAATTTTAGTTGCTCGAGAGACTGGAGGAGACTTAACAAAGGTATTTGCTAGGCTGATTGAGACTATAAGAGATAGAACAAAGCTAAAAGAAATGGTGCAAACTCTGACTCTTCAGGCTCGTTTGCAGGCAGTGATTATTTCGCTTCTTGGTCCTGTATTTGCGGTAGTTGTTTTAAAGATTAACCCTGATCATTTCCAGGTTATGTGGCAGAATGAGATTGGGAAAATATTACTTATGGCAGCAGGATTCTTACAAGTGATAGGGATTATATTAATTGTAATATTTGGTAAGATTAGAATATGATAGTTATTTTTTATTTAGCTTTAGCAGCAGGATTTATCTTATTTTTCTTAGGGTTATTGCCAAAAGCTAAGGAAACAATCTCTGTTTTTGGTGATAAGCTAAAGAGGAAACAGAAGGGATCTTTTAGTGCTCCTTTTTTGAGTATTTTTGTACCGATAAACAAGACATTTTTACAGTTCTTCAAGCTAGAGAAAATTTTAGGCACAAAACTATCTATTGTTAAGTGGAAGATTTCCCCCTCAGAATTTTTATCAGTTAAGGAGCTAGCAGCCATATTCTTACCTTTAATCCTTTATTTTATCTTTGATGTAGAATCAAAAGTATGGCTCTCTGTGGCATGTTTAGGAGGATTCTTATTACCGACTCTAATTTTGAAGAATAAGATAAAAGCCACGAAGTATTCAATAGAAAGGGTGTTGCCAGAGACTGTAGATTTACTTTCTCTTTGTGTAGGTGCTGGGCTAGATTTTATGTCTTCAGTAAGATGGATTGTAAATAAAGTTAAGGTTAATCCTCTTATTGAGGAATTGGTAATTGTTTTAAAGGAGATCAACGTTGGAAAGCCTAGATTAGAAGCTTTAAGAGATATGTCTAAGAGACTTAATATTCCTGATGTCACATCTTTTGTAAGAACTTTAATTCAGGCAGATAGAATGGGAACACCAGTAGAGGAAACTTTTAAGATTCTTTCTGAGGATTCCCGAATGAGAAGATTTCATCGCGGAGAGAGAACAGCCATGAAAGCCCCAATAAAAATGCTTGTCCCTCTTATCTTTTGTATATTGCCAGTTATTATGATAATTGTAGCTGGTCCTATCCTAGTTAATTTTATGACAAAGGGTTTATTCGACGTAGGCTAGTAACTCCTTTATT
>JAVCCI010000042.1 GCA_030765555.1 Candidatus Kappaea frigidicola | reverse complement strand
TCTGAAGTTTGAACATGAGTGTGAGTTCCGACAACGGCTGAAACCTTACCGTCTAAAAACCAACCCATAGCTATCTTTTCACTGGTAGCCTCAGCATGAAAATCGACTATAATATTGGGAGTCACCTTACTTATTTCATCTAGGAGGGCTTCCATGGTTTTAAACGGGCAGCGCAGGGGTTTTAGAAATACGCGACCTAGAATATTTACAACCGCAACTTTTACATCATTCCCAAAAGGCAAGATTATATAACCGCAACCAGGAATCCCTATAGGGTAATTAGCTGGCCTTAAGAGCCTATCCTCTTTATCTATATAGCTGAGGATGTCTTTTTTCTTAAAGACATGATCGCCTGAGGTAATTACATCTACATTTGAAGCTAATAATTCCATGGCAGTTTTATCGGTATACCCCGAACCGCCGGCAGAATTCTCACCGTTGGCAATAACGAAGTCGACTTCATTTTTCTTCTTCATCTTGCCAACAAATTGCTTTACTGCTTGACGGCCAGGTTTACCAACCACATCGCCAATCGCCAGGATTTTCATAACATCTCCCTTATCGGCTGGTTTTACTTTGCGTATTCTATAGAACGAGTTTCCCTGATAACAACAACCCTAATTTGTCCAGGATAATCAAGTTCTTCTTCTATTTTTTTACTTATTTCTCTAGCTAAACCAACAGTCTCTATATCAGAAATCTTATCTGGTATAACCATAACCCTTATCTCTCTACCCGCCTGAATTGCATAAGATTTTTGCACTCCATTAAAGGTATTAGCAATACCTTCAAGATTATCCAGACGCTTGATATAACTCTCTAAAGTTTCTTTTCTGGCGCCAGGCCTTGAAGCACTAATAGCATCAGCTGCCTGAGTCAAAACTGCATAGAGTGTTTTAGGCTCAGCACTTTCATGGTGAGCTTCTATAGCATGAACCACCTGATGTGATTCGCCATATTTCTTAGCTAGGTTAGCACCTATTTTATCATGAGGTCCTTCAACTTCATGATCAACCGCCTTACCTATATCATGCAAAAGCCCTATACGTCTAGCTAAGTTAAAATCAGCACCTAATTCCGAAGCCATAATACCCATTAGAAAGGCTGTCTCTTTAGAATGCTGTAAAACATTCTGACCATAACTAGTTCTATATTTAAGTTTACCAAGCAACCTAATAACTTCGGCATGCAATCCATGGACACCAGTATCAAAGGCAGCTTTCTCACCTTCTTCTTTAATGGTAGCTTCCATTTCTTCTTTCACCTTTTTGACAACTTCTTCTATTCTAGCTGGGTGAATTCTTCCATCAGCAATTAGTCGCTGCAAAGAAATACGAGCAACTTCACGCCTAACCATATCAAAGCCAGACAATGTAACTGCACCTGGTGTATCATCAATTACTACATCAACACCTGTAGCCATTTCAAAAGCCCTGATATTTCTACCTTCACGACCGATGATTCTACCCTTCATTTCATCGTTAGGCAAACTAACAACACTGACTGTTGTCTCAGTGGCATGATCTGCTGCACATCTTTGAATTGCTAAACTGATTATATTCTTAGCTTTTTTCTCAGCTGTACCCTTGGCTTCCTCTTCTATATTTTTTATCATTATGCTAGCTTCATGTCTAACATCTGTCTCCATGCGCTTTAATAAAAGATTCTTAGCCTCTTCAGCACTTAATCTGGAAATAGTCTGAAGTTTTTCTTTTTCTTCATCAAGAAGCCTGTCTAATTCAACACCTTTTAAGTGAACATCTTTTTCTTTTTGTTGAACAGTACCCTCTAAAGCAACAATATCCCTTTCTTTTTTATCAAGGATATCAACTTTTCTATCAATATTTTCTTCTTTTTGTCCAAGGCGTTTTTCTAATTGCTGCAACTCCTGACGTCTCTCTTTTGTTTGCTCTTCGAACTCTGTTCTGATGCGATAAAGAAGGTCTCTACCTTCAAGCTCAACTTCTTTTCTTTTTGCTTCTACTTCTTTATCTGCTTGATTTAGTATCTGAGTTACTCTCTGCTCCGCACCTCTTACTTTTCCTTCAGCCATAAATTTCCTGATAAAATAGCCGATTAAAAGAAGCACTATGGGAATTACTATCATTAAAACTTGTTTTAAAATTGGATTTTCGTTTAACATATCTATTCAACGCCTCCTTAGCTTGATCTTCATATCGAGCATTTAGTGAAATCGTAAATCATTTTTAGAAGATTATAAGAAGTGATAGATATTAATTAGAGATGAGTTCTTTAACTGCAATATCGTGTGATGAAGTGGGTATATTATCGACTAATTGAAAGTCGAAAGCTAAGCCAATAGTAAGCACATTCTCTGTGATCTTAGAAAGAAACCTGTCATAATATCCTGTGCCGTGCCCTAAGCGATGACCCCTTGAATCAAAAGCTACACCTGGCACTATAATTAAATCTATTTTCTTCAACGCAACGGGCCTGACAAAATCACTCTTTGGTTGAAGTATCCCATAGGGCCCTTTACTTAATTCCTTATCAAAATCTATCAACAATGATGCGATTAATTTATTTTGGCTTACTATTGTAATTGGTACTGCTATTTTTTTCCCACTTTTTAACGAATCTCTAATCATTTGTTCTGTATCAACTTCTATATCTTCTGCAATGTAAAACATAACTGTATCCGCCGTTTTAAACTTTTCGTGCGCATACAGCTTCTCCCTGATTTTTTCGCTCTTCAATCTCCTTTGTTCTTTATCTTGACTCCTTAATTTCTTAAGAAGTTCTTGTCTTATGCTTTTTTTCTTTTCTTTAACATCCACAATATCATTATATACCAAAAATGCGTACTGTCAAGAAAATACCTAAAAGAACACTAAATGACCTCTTCCAAGAAGCTCATAGCCCTATTAGTAGCTCCTTTTAAATTCATGAGGCATTTATGTGAATTTTCCCCAACTTCTTTATTTAAAGATGGTTGCAATAAAAAATCTTTCATTTTATCCGCTAAATCAGCTTCACTCTTAATCATAATGGCTCCATTCGCCTCAAGCAAACTCTCCGCCAAATAACGACAGTTATCTACATGAGAGCCAATAATGATAGGTTTTGAAAAAATAGCTGGTTCTATAAGATTATGGCCTCCTATTTCAGCCAAAGTACCCCCCACAAAACAGACATCAGCCAAACTATAGGCCGCTTTCAACTTACCCATAATATCTAATATTAGAACATCAGCTCCTGGAGCAGCCTCCCCTAGCGGCTTACTGTAGCTGGTAAAAGTCAGATTATTCTCTGCTACTAGCTGCCTAATATAATCAGCTCGTTTTGTATGCCGAGGCACAAGAATAAGTTTAAGGTTTTTAAATTCATTTTTAAGCTTACTATAGACCTTTATTAAAATACTTTCTTCGGGATAATGGGTACTGCCTGCACAAATAATGAGGTCATTATCATTAATCGTAAATATCTTCTTTATTAATGTCTGGTCTTCTTTAACATCGGCTATTGTCTCAATGATATCAAATTTGGTATTACCGATAATCTTAACTGATTCCCTATTAGCGCCCAGCTCTATTATTCTCTTAGCGTCAGCTTCTGATTGCATCATGAAAAATCTTACTTTTTCAATTAGCCTTCTAATAAACCATTTACCAAAAAGATAACCTCGATAGGACTTCTCGGATATTCGTCCGTTTATAAAAATAACAGGGATATTGTTTTTATTCAGACAAGATAATAAATTTGGCCAAAGTTCGGTTTCAACTATAATAAATACTTTAGGTTTTATAAGACGGATAACTTTTTTAATAATAAAACTCAAATCAAGGGGAAGATAAATTACCCTTGCCCTGCCTTGAGCAATGCTTTTTGCACGCTCATTGCCCGTCGGTGTAACAGTTGAAATAATAATCTCGTTATCAGGATATTTTTCTATAAGGGCTTTAACGAGTGGTTGCGTACTGTTGGCCTCACCAACACTCACTGCGTGAATCCAAATAGCCTCTTTACCACTTAAACTTTTAATAAAAGTTGAAGGCAAAAACCCCAGACGCATCATAAATCCTTTATGGAATTTTCGCTTTAGAATAAAAAAAGGCATATATAAAATTAAAAAAATAATGAATAAAAAATCATAGAGAATAAACATAGCTTTTCAGGCTCTTGGATGGGCCTTACTATAGACCTCCTTTAATCTCTTGGCTGTGATATGTGTATATATCTGGGTAGTGGATAAATTTGCATGGCCCAAAAGTTCCTGAACCGAACGTAAATCAGC
>JAVCCI010000013.1 GCA_030765555.1 Candidatus Kappaea frigidicola | reverse complement strand
CAGCCATGATAAATTAAATCGGTATACTGTTTTTCTAAAATAGCCTTATAGTGCATAGTGGCTTTATCAAGAGTCATAGCCTCTAATTCCTTATGAGCCGCAACTAAGATTGCCGCTGCCGGAGCCTCATAAACCTCTCTTGATTTTATACCCACTGACCTATTTTCAATCATATCACTTCTGCCGATACCATGCTTACCTCCGAGTGCATTTAATTTCTCAATAATTTTATAAACACTCATTTTCTTACCGTTTAAAGCTACTGGCACACCCTCTTTAAAACTAATCTTTATTGCTGCTTCTTCAGTCGGAGCATTCTTTAATGATTGAGTTATTAAATAAGCATCTTCAGGTAAAACTTTTGTGGGATCTTCTAGAACACCACATTCAATACTTACTCCCCAGATATTCTTATCTATGGAGTAAGGACTCTTTTTAGTTATATCTACGGGTATCTTATGTTTCAAAGCATAATCAACCTGTTCTTCTCTTGAGGCAAAATCCCATTCTCTAGCCGGAGCAACAACCTTTAAGTTAGGTGCCAATGAAGCAAAGCCCATCTCAAACCTGACCTGGTCATTACCTTTACCCGTACAGCCGTGACCTAAATATCCGGCTTTTTCTTTTTTAGCTATCTCTACCTGAGCCTTAGCTATAATCGGCCTGGATAAGGCTGTGGACAGAAAGTATTTATCTTCATAGATAGCATTAGCTTTAATAGCCGGGATAATATAATCCTTAACAAACTCATTCTTTAAGTCTTTAATAATGAGTTTTTTTACACCCGTATCTTTGGCTTTTTTGGCAAGCTTTTTGGCATCAATCTTTTGACCCACATCACCACAATAAGCAATGACCTCAAAACCTCTTTCTTTTAACCAGCCAACAGCTATAGAAGTATCAAGTCCGCCTGAATATGCTAAGACTATCTTTTTCATTTCTTACCTTTCTTAAAAATTATTCTAATCGAAACTTATCTTAAATCATGTCTTCTAAATTAGCCAACGTCGAGGCATCAATCACCTTAACACCTTCAGGTGCAGCAAAATAGAATTCATTTTCATCCACTTTTATGTTTGTTTCAATATCTCTTGTGGTATTAATAAATAAAATCGTTCCTTCTTTATCATAACCTACATTTTTAACTAAAAAACCGTCACTAGTTCTAAAATACATCTTACACTTATCTATCTCTTTAGTCTCGCCCATTGCGCTTAATTTAGCGGCATCACCTTCAAGAATTGCCTCAAAGCAGACTGTCTTTACGCTATCTAGTGATTCATCTCCTAAATAGGTGCAGTTAGAATCATTTAGCTTATCAAAAAGTGAAGCCGGCATCAAATCATCCATTCCGGGTGCCACACTATCCTCAGTACCCGCGGCCTGCTTATAGATAACATTTAACTGTGGATAATATAACCAGAAAACCTCTCCGTCAGTTATAGCTTTTACTTCCATGCGGCCGATATCCTGCGAATTAGAAGTCACCAAATAAGTGGCTTTTAATTTATCAGGAGCTTTACAAAGCACAGTTCCGCTGAGAGTTGTACCATCATACAACTCCGAACGCATCTCACAGCGGTAATCATTTATTTTTGCAGCCTTTTTCTTCAGCTTTGAGATAACCAACATCTTATCTGAAAGTTTGACATCATTTTTGGCTACTTTTATATCTTTTTTCTTTTTATCAACTTGAACTGCCTCAATATCACAATAGTCTATAGTTAAATCACCGATATCAAGTTTAATGGTCAGCTCATCTTCATTATCAGCTATAATCTCACCTTCATAGCAGGCGCCATTGTGTAAAAAAACCATATCCGCATTGACACCTTGAGCAGATACTAAACTAAAAACTAAACCCAGAACTAAAAATAAAATTTTCTTCATCATTTTTTGTTCGCCTTTATTAATAAGTATAATATTGCCTTCTCTACATGGAGTCTGTTTTCTGCCTCATCATAAACCAGAGACTGCTTGCCATCCATAACTTCATCAGTTATTTCTAAACCTCTTTTAGCCGGCAGGCAATGTAAAACCATGGTGTCTTTTTTAGCTGCTTTTAATAAAGCACTATTAATCTGATACGGCTTAAAGATCTTCTTTCTTTGAGCAAGCTCATTCTCCTGATGCATACTGGCCCAGACATCGGTATATATAAAGTCCGCATCAACTACAGCTTCCTTAGGGTTCGTATAACCCTTAACAACTGAGCCCATTTTCTTAGATATAGCTAAAGCCTTTTGGACAACCCCTTTATCAGGTTCATAACCTTTGGGAGTAGCATATGCAATATCTAAGCCAACCTTTGAAGCTGCATATAATAATGAATGCAGGACGTTGTTCCCATCACCAACATAAACCAACTTAACACCTTTAAACTTCTTTTTCTGCTCAAAAATAGTAAAAACATCTGCTAGAGCCTGACAAGGATGCAATAAATCAGTCAAGGCATTTATAACCGGTACAGATGAGTATTTAGCTAACTCTAATAAGGTTTCATGCGAATAAGTCCTGGCGGCAATGACATCCAGATACCTGGATAAAACCTTGGCTGCATCTTTAACTGCTTCCCTTTTACCCAGCTGAATTTCAGCCGGTGAAAGATAGATACAGTGACCGCCCAGTTGAATCATACCCGCCCAGAAGGACACTTTGGTTCTATTAGAGGGTTTCTCAAATAATAAACCTAAGGTTTTATCTTTTAACTTACACGCAGGTGCTTTGCCTTTTTTTAATTTCAGGCTTAGCTCAAGTATCTCATCAATTTCGTTTTTGCTCATTACATCAAGTGAAATCAAATCTTTTCTTTTTAACATCTCTACACCTTTTTTAAAACCTTTTCAAAGAGTTTTAGGGCCTCATCCACATTATGCTTAGTAATATTTAACGGAGGTAACATTCTTAAAATATTGCCTTGGGTACAATTAATTAATAAACCTTCTTTTAAGGCCAAGACAGGCAGAGCTGTCCCATCAATATGTAATTCAATGCCTAGCATTAGACCTTTGCCTTTTATCCCCTTAATTATATGAGGGTATTTTTTCTTTAAAATTTCTAATTCTTTAACTAAATAACTGCCCACTTTATTAACATTTAAAAGCAGTTTATCCTTTTTGATGGCCTCAAAAACAGCTAGTGATGCCGCACAGACTATAGGACTTCCTCCAAAGGTGCTGGCATGTGT
>JAVCCI010000058.1 GCA_030765555.1 Candidatus Kappaea frigidicola | reverse complement strand
CCATAAGCTCGCCATATTTTATCTTCAAGCTGATACCTACTATTTTTTAAAAGTAATTCCCTAGCTCTTCTTTCATACTCAACAACTTGTTTTATAACTCTGTCAATATTATCAACAAGCTCTTGCTCTGAATGGCCTAAAGTTATCTGATTAGATATCTGGAAAAAATTTCCTGAGGCCTCAGTACCCTCACCATAAAGACCTCTAACAGCTAAATTTATCCTAGCAACACTTTCTAAAACTTTACCGATGCGCTTAGTCATAACCAAGGCTGGCAAATGAATCATAACAGAAGCCCTCATGCCAGTTCCAACATTTGTCGGACATGCTGTCAAATAGCCCCACCTTGGATTACGCGCATATTCAAAGTCTTTCTGTAATTCGCTATCAAGTGTATCCAATAGCCGTAGTGACTCCTTTAATTCAAGGCCAGACTGAATAACCTGAAGACGTAAGTGATCTTCTTCATTAATCATTATAGAAAATATTTCTTTCTCACTAATATCTACTGCCTTACAACTGCCGCTAGCTGCTAACTCACGACTGATAAGGTGGCGCTCTACTAAAAACTGCTTATCTAAATCATTAAGTTCATCCATGAGTAGAAAAAGAGAATTTTTTAGATAACTATTTTTTAATAAAGTTTGTTTAGTTTTACCTAAAATCTCTTCTTTTTGTTTTTCATCCGCCCAATGTGAAAAAGCCAAACTTTTAAGATTTCTGGCAAAACGAACTCGCGAACTCATTACTATTTCTGATTCAGCACCTGTAGCTTTCAACCATTCACTTGTTTGGCTTAATAAATCATTTAATTGCATTTTATATCTTCTTCTTTTGACCCCTAATTACATCTCTCAAGCGGGCAGCATCTTCAAATTCTTCATTTTTGATAGCGGTTTTTAATTGTTCTTCCAAATCACCAATATTATTTATCGTTTCGTCTATTTTGTTATTAATTTTTGTTTTTTTAGGAATATTGCCAGCATGCTGGCTTGAACCATGAATCTTTCTTAAAAGAGGCGCTAGGCCATCTTTAAAAGCATCATAACAATCGCCACAACCCAATCTACCGACTCTCTTAAAATCCTCAAAACTTAAACCACATTTTGGACACCTCAAGTCAAAATCGTCCAATCTCTCAGTATCTTTCGGTGTTATCCCGAAATCTGTCAATCCAGCTAAAAAGTCAGGTAAACCAAAACTCTTATTGTTTTTTATCATGCCCTTGTTCTGAGCGCATACATCACATATATGCAACTCCTTAACTTCTCCACTGATAATTTCAGTCACATGAATACTCGCTTGGTTTTTGTGACAAATATCACAGAGCATATTTTTCTCCGTCTGTTTTAGTTAGCACCCTAAAGTCTTCAATTAAATTTTTTGTCATTTCTCCTACATTCCCTCGCCCTATTTTATTGCCATCAAGCTCAATTACCGGCACAATTTGAGCTGCAGTACCCGTTAGGAACAATTCGTCTGCTGATAAGATATCCTCAGGTCTCATCATAATTTCTTCAACTTTCATACCTTTGATTTCAGCAATATCCATAACGGCTCTTCTGGTTATACCTTCTAGGGCACCTGATTCTATAAGCGGTGTAATCAACTTGCCGTTTTTAATCATAAAAACATTATCTCCTGTACACTCACTAACATAACCTTCAACATTTAGCATAAGAGCTTCTTCTGTCCCTGCATCCGTAGCTTCTATTTTAGCTAAAATATTATTTAAGTAATTTAGTGACTTTATTGTTGGCGGCAAAGCAAAGCTGGAATTTCTTCTTGTCTTTGCAGTGATAATTTTAAGGCCCTTTTCATAAAATTCGTCCGGATACAAACTTATCTTATGAGCAATGATAATTATCGAAGGTTTGGCACACTTAAGAGGATCAAGACCTAAATCACCTACACCTCTCGTAATAATTGTTCTAACGTAACCATCTGCTATATTGTTGGCCTTTAGAGTCTCAATTGTTCTCATTCTCATCTCTTCTTTAGTCATAGGTATTTCAAGTCGAATCCCTTCAGCTGACCTATAAAGTCGATCGACATGAGCACCTAGTCTGAATACTAAACAATTGTAACTGCGGATGCCTTCAAAAACCCCATCACCATACAAAAGGCCATGATCAAAAACCGAAACCTTAGCCTGATCTTCTTCTATCAATTGTCCATCCATAAAAATCTTAAGTCCCATTATTAAAAACCTCCTAATTGACTATCTTGCCATCGTCTATCTTAATTATTCTATGGCCTATTTCAGCCACTGACATATCATGACTAACTATCATGAAAGTTTGATTGTTTTTTTTATTCAGTTTTTGCAATAGAGCTGTTAACCTCTGAGAATTATCAGAATCTAAATTTCCCGTAGGCTCATCACACAAAACTAATTCTGGTTTATTCATTAAAGCCCGGGCTATTGCTATCCTCTGCTGTTCACCACCTGATAGTTGGTTCGGATTATGCTGCTCTCTAGATGAAAGCCCTACCTGATCAATGAGACTTCTAGCTCTATCAATTGTTTCTTTTTTACTCAGAGATTTAGCTGATGAAATCATTGCAGGAATCATAACGTTTTCCAAAGCTGTAAATTCAGGTAATAAATAAAAAAACTGAAATATGAAACCGACATGTCTATTTCTTAGTATTGCTCTTTTAGAATCACTTAGCTTATATATATTATCATCCCTCAAAAAAACTTCGCCTTCATTGGGGACATCCAAGCCCCCTAAAATATGTAATAAGGTTGACTTGCCTGCTCCTGATTGACCTACAAGCGATAAAATTTCGCCTTCTTTAACATCTATATTCACTCCTTTTAAAACTTCTAATTTCTCATTACCACTAGGATAAAATCTATGTATGTTATGTGCCTCCAATATAATCTTACTCATAACGTAAAGCCTCCACCGGATTTAGGCGAGATGCCTGATAGGCCGGATAAAGTGTTGCTAAAAACGATATGGCTACAGCACATAAAGCAATTAAAATTGAATCACTCCATTGAATTTGAACGGGTAATGTATCTACATAATATATATCAGCTGGTAACTTAATAAATTTGTACGTCTTCAGTAAATAACAGGCCCCAAACCCCAATAAAGCCCCTAGGGTTGTTCCTAGAGTTCCGATAATAAGACCACTTAAAGTAAAAATTAATGATACACTTCTTCTGGAAGCCCCTAATGATTTTAAAATTCCAATATCTTTAGTTTTTTCCATAACAGTCATAATCAATGTGCTAATTATATTAAAACAAGCTACT
>JAVCCI010000067.1 GCA_030765555.1 Candidatus Kappaea frigidicola | reverse complement strand
ATGGCTACCAAATTATCTGTAATTCGATAAGGCAGAACAACAGGCATTCGTGTGCCAATACGAATAATTTCAACATGCTTGATCTTTTTTAACTCGGCAAGCAGCCACTCAAGATATTCATCGGAAAACATTAAGGGGTCACCTCCGGATAAAAGAACATCTCGTATTTGGGAATTATTTTTTATGTACTTAATTCCTTTTTTAAGAGTTGTTTTATTCGGAATACTATCTATATCACCAACTTTTCTCTTTCGCGTACAATGCCTGCAATACATAGAACATGTATTACTCACTAAAAACAGCACTCGATCTGGATAGCGATGTGTTATTCCAGGCACCGGACTATCTAAATCTTCATGCAAAGGGTCACTCATATCTCCTCTGCTGCTTTTCAGCTCTTCAACGACAGGAAAAGACTGTTTAAAAATTGGATCTTGTTCATAATCTTCCGCATCAATCAACGAACAATAATAGGGTGTGATTGCCAAAGGAAACCGTTCTATTGTCTTCTGCAATTCATACCTTACATGTTCATCAAATACAATCCCTGTGATTTTTTCGAATGTCTCAATATCACGAATGGCATGTTTAATCTGCCATTGCCAATTACACCAATTAGAAACCTCAAAACTTTTATCGAATGCATCTTTTATTCCCTGCTTTTTTCTTGTCAATCGTTCCATAAATATTATCCTTTTAAATTGTTTCTTTCAAGAAATTAACTATTTACATAATTATAAAATAACCTCAAAATAATCTCGTGCAAACACATCCATCGATCATCCGAAGGTACGGATATAAACTTTATTATTCATGGGCTTATTGTATCTATTTTAAGAGGGATTTGCAAGAAGATTTGATTTCGATAGCTTAATTTCCGTAATTCCATGGAATTTCAATATCATATAGAGGCACATGCTGCTGGGCACCAAGAACATCAGAATCCCCCAAGCTTCCAGATGGAATAGGCCTGGGAAATGTTATTTTTATAGCACACGCTGGATCAAGTGTAAAAATTTCAACCTTAACATTTGATTTCAAATTATACAGTTTCATTATCAGCTCTCTATTTATTACTTTTGAGTTTTTTACCTGCTCGTATGTTTTAACATCATTAAAAATAATATCAAAGGTGAACAAGAAAGGTCCCGCGTTTTTACTGCGCACTATTTTTGCTAAATCTTTAATACTTCTTGTTTTATTCATTGTTATCCTTTTATAAATATTATTTAACCAATTTCTTCAATACTAACAGGAAATAATTCAGTTGGATCACTTACTTCAAGAAGGTGATAAATATTAAACTCATACACCTCACCTATTGCAACTGATTGTGGCGAATAAAGACAAGCTAAATTTCCAGCTGTAGCTTTGCGACCCGGATAATCATAATGCATCATTCGATGACATAACTGCCCACAAATAGCTTTTGAAGCTTCCTGGGTATCAGCGACAACCTCTCCGATAATTCCTAATTCGTGGGGAGTGGAATTTTTTATGAATTCTAAATTTCCCATTACTCCGTTTTTGCCATAGATATGGAAAAATGTTTTGAATTTAGTTCCCTTAAATTCATTTTTTACTTCATCTTTTACGGCATCTATCACTTCATCTATTTTATTAATTAGTATTGGATCTCGCGCTCCTGCAATAAAGATTGTTCGATATCCAACCTTAGTAGCTCCTTCAAGCTTTACCGTATATTTCTCTTCAATAAACTTTGAACCACTAACCTTTACTGATCTATCTCCTATTTCTTCAAAGCTTACATTAGTTAAATCAAGCAAGCCCCCAGGAAGCCCCAACCTTATAGGATTATCTTTTTCATACAATGTATGAGCAGCTACTGACTCCTTAGTGCATTTTCTTATTTTATTTGGTGGTTTTAATATAAAGCAATTCTTCTGCATAGTCGCCACCAACACATCAAAGCCTGAAGCAGGCTCACAGGCCATACACCCACACTCAAGTATTTTACCCATATGAATTGCCAGCCCCTTGTCAAATCCCTTCATAATAGGTAGTGATGCTATAACAGCTGGATCATAAGCACGACCTGCAATAATTACATCTGGCTTTAACTTTAAGGCCTTAATAAAGGGTTCTATTCCCATTTGGGCCACAATTCTCGTGGCATTATCTATATCTTTTTTAGTTAATGCTTTGCCGGTTTCAAATGTTTTTATCTTTTTTTCTTTTAAGGCTTTCCTTATAATATCCTTATTGATATCAGCCTCAATTTTTGCTAATTTAAATTTGAGCCTTTTTTCTTTAGCGATTTCTCTGGCAATATCTATAGTCCATTCTAAATTTGGTTTAGCGCCAGTAGTAACTGCTGAACCAATAATCAAAGGTATATTTTTCTTTTGCCTCGCCATTAACAGAAGCTCTAAATCTCTTTTAACCGATGCTCTACTTTCTGTAGTTAAACCTGCCCCCAGATAATAAGGGCCAGGGTCTGATGAACCAGCATCTAAGGCAATAACATCAGGATTCATTTTTAAACCCTCACTTAGAGATTTCTCAGGAAAACCTGATCCCAAACCACCACTAGAGCTTAATATGGTTATTTTTTCCATTAAATTTCCTTTTTAATATATCGTGTAATTTACATTTTTTTATCTGCTACAACTGCCACAAAACCACCTTTCCCAAAGCCATCTTTAGACTCCTCAATTTCCTTAATATCTTGAGGCAAATGAAAAAGAGTCTGATAGCAAGTAGGATTATAGAAACCTGAAACCTCAAGCCAGGAATTTAATTTTTTAACTTCAATAAACTTAGCTTCCTTATAAAAAACACCTTCTTTATTCCTGTAAAAATCAGCTAAAAAGCTATCATTATCTACTATACCAATTATTATTCTCCCCTTGCTCTTTAACACTCTCCAAGCTTCTTTGATTACATCTTGAGGATTATTTACAAACGCTAAAGTAATAATAATAGCTACATAATCAAAAGTATTATTATCAAAAGGAATATTCTCTCCGGAAGCTTTATTTGCAATAATGCCTCTCTGCTTAGCTAACTTTAGCATGTTCCGAGATGGATCTATACCATATTTAATACCTAAAGATTCAGCAAATCTGCCCGTACCCACACCTATCTCTAAACCTTTTTTATCTTTAGGAACTAGTTTAGACAAAAGCTTCAGTTCTGAAAGATATGTAAACTTATTCTTTTCATACCAGGTATCATATTTTTTAAAATATTGATCGAATATACTAGACATAATCAACCTTTGTAAGATAAATCACATGTAAATAAAATAATTTTGCATATGTAGTGCATTTTATTTCTTTCTGAATTTTTCAGCTACCCAGAATTCCATATAATTACCAAACATTAGTCGTGTCTGAGCATCTAAAGCCGGTAATGCACTTAAAAAGATAATAATCACAGGAATCAGTAGCCATTCAAAAATATGTTGAATCTTAGCAAAAATACTAAATTTAGATTTTTTCTTAGGTAAAAGTAAAAGACTGATAATCATGCAAATTATAATACCAATAGAAGCAAGACTATAAATTATGCCCGTAACCCGGGGAGTAATATAATATACTGTACTTGCTTCAAATCTTTTTGAAGCAAATAAAGCCGGCAAGTTGCTACCAATGAGAAGCAAAAAGGACCAAGTAGACCATGATATAAACGAATCAAGTAATTTATAACTATACGATGCCTTTTTATAAAACGAAATCTTTTTTGATTTTAAGAAAGCCCTTATAACAATCGGAAAATTCTCAACACCCCAAGCCCATCTTCTTTTTTGTTTATATATGTTGGTAAAAGTTTTACCAACCGAGGGCCCTGTAGCAATATCCATAGATACAGTCGTGTAAATCGGTACAGCTCCATAATGACCATCATAGTGTATAAAAGCTTTCCAAAAAATAGCCGAATCATCAGATATAATTTCTACAGGCCAAAAACCAACATCGACCAAAGCTTTAAAACTCATACTATGACTTGAAAAAGTAACTAATTTGCTTGGATTTGTAGCTTCAATAAGCTGAAAAAATGAAGTTCCTATATCAATAATCCTACCAAAAGCAGGCGCATCCCATATATTATTGTGATAAACAGGAACCGGCTGATAGCTTGAACGCAACCTCTGAGGATTAAGCATAAAACTATAGGTCAGACAACTAAAATAATGCGGATTAGCAATTGTATCAGCATCAAAACAGGAAACCAGAACATTTTCAAAAGGAATATTTTTCTTATTGAAGTATTCAGCTGCGTGTCTTGCAGCAAATGTAGTATTAGCTCCCTTTACCCTCGCCTCACCCGGCACACCTGTCGGATGAGTAGTAACCAACAAATCAAGAAAATCATTTTTATATTCTTTTTCTATTCGTGCTATATCTTTTTTAACATCATTACCTGCGGCTTCTTCTAAGGCAATGATAACCAAAAATCTATTAGACGGATAATATCCATCCCTTATAGCTTTGAGACCAGGAGCTACAACATCATACGTTTCACGAATAACAGGTATAATTACTAAGTGATATAAGTCTTTTGAATAGACGGGCAGATTATTGCTTTTTTTAAGATTAATCAACTCATCGTAATGAATTCGTTGAGATATCCGATTTTTTAGACCTTTGAGTTTATTTAAATTAGATAAAACAGGTTTTTTTGATTTTAAATTATCAATTGCTTCAATGCGCTTCATCCAATCAACATTTTTTTCAATAGAAAGGCGCATGTATGACAAAACTAAAAAAATGTTCATATAGATGAGTCTAAGTAACCAGTATAACAAAAAGGCTATCATGAATAATGCCGTTATAATAGGCTGCCATATAGATAAACAAATTATTCCAATAATGATCAACCAGCTTAAAGCCCCTGGAAGAATTTCCAAAAATCTCTGCAGTCGGGCTTCTTTTCTATTCTTGGTCTTGCTTGAATAATTAAAATCCATAAAATTTATTCCTATATATTTTTATTTTTTTTGAAATGGTGCAAAAACAAGCTTATCTTTAGAAATTATCTCAAGCTTCATTAAATCTCCGTCATCATTTAAATAATAAAGATAACCTTGCTGATCATTATATATAATGCGAGAATTATTCCTCACTTCTGATATATTTTCAACGTGATGATTGCTATCAGGCGAAAGCTCCAACAATGAAACACTGTTTGAATCCGCAAATAACGCGTGGGTCGCATTGTATACCCAAAAGGCCTGAGTAATATTTTTTCCATTTTTATAGAGCTCATTTATCTCAAATTCATCTTTAAATAGCATGCTGTTTTGATCATCTTTTTCAAAATCTACCATACCTATAGTATCTTTTGTCCAGTAGAGCAAGCGTTCTGTCTTTTTGTAATATTCAACACCCAGTACACCCTTATCGCAAATCTGATACGGAGCTACTGTAACTATCAAATCTCCTTTGTCTCCTGAAAACAAAAATAACTGATTGTCCAGACGAGATATCTCATAGAAGTTTGAATTTTTAAATAGATTTTTTCCTAAGTTTTTATTTTTAAATAAGATTTCTTTTTGTTCGTTATTAAGGCTCCGGGTAGATATGCTATTATCTTTATCCAATACAATAAACTCATCATCTAGTAAGCCTATTCCTTTTATCTTATCTATATATCTCTCATCTTGACTCATTGATTTAATATTGAAACGGTTGACATAATTTTGATAAACTGCATAAAATGTGTTTTCCTCACTTGCGCTATACATAATTGTATTGGGCGCAACACTAATGAGTTGAGTAATATCTGTTAAAACTTGCGGCTGGCTACTAAGATTAAAATAATAATATTTCTTACTAGATAAAGTATTTCCCTGAAGAATAACTTGATTATTTTTATTTAAAGTGTAGATATTATTTACTGAAAAATTATGTTTAAGAATATTTTTTTGTACTAATGGTTGTACTTTGTTATCAGTTATATCATAAATATAAAAATCATCTATTTCATTTCCTTCCTTTATGATAAAACTGTTATCAGCTGGCAATTCAATTAGTGTACTTAAATCTTTTTCAGAAGATATGGCCTCAGGCATCAGATCTTTCGGAATCAGAAGAATATTTTCAAAAACAACAGCCCTACCTTCGCAGACTGCAACCTGATGCTTCCAAGTTCGATAACCAAGCAAACGAATACCCACGTCGTAACTTCCTGGCAAAAGATCTATGATAGATGTAGGAGTTTTGTAGTCACATTCTTTTTTTTCTAGATAAATATAAGCTCCAGAAGGTGTCGTAGATAGATATATAATACCCGTCTGTTCAATTTCTTGATCAACGGGCTGGAATATATATCCAAATGAATAAAGAATAATCATAGGACATAAAAAAAGATAAACTAATAAAAATACATAGAATATTATTTTTCGGGCTATTTGCATATTATTTATTATTTTCTCAATCTTAGTTTAAATATTCCTATAAGTTTACCATAATTATTATCATTTTGCGCTAAAGCAAGTGAAATAATAAAAATTATTCAAAAAGTTTTCTGTATTCTCCATAACCTTCTTTATCTAGGTCTTCTTTAGGTATAAACTTAAGGGCTGCAGAGTTAATACAGTAACGCTTATGCGTAGGGCCAGGCCCGTCATCAAATACATGTCCTAAGTGAGAATCAGCTTTTTTGCTTCGCACTTCTGTTCTAGACATTCCCAGGCGCTCATCCTCTTTTTCAATAATATTTTCATCCTTTAAAGATTTAGTAAAACTAGGCCAGCCAGTACCTGAATCGAATTTATCTTTAGAGCTAAAGAGCACTTCACCAGACACTATATCAATGTATATACCTTCTCTTTTATTATCCCAATATTCATTGTTAAATGGTGGCTCTGTGCCACATTCTTGAGTAATATTATGCTGCATTGGACTTAGGGTATCTTTTAAGTTATCTTTTCCTGCTTCTTTTTTGTCCATTCTATAATCACTCCATGCTTTCTCAATATATTCCACCTCTTACCTTTTTCTCTAATAGCTTAACTCTTTCTTATTCCAGACATCTCTTAAATAGTAAGCCGCTTGCCTAACTTGACGCATAAGCGTATCAGACCCATCTCCCATGGACATAATTCCAAAGTATTCCTCGTGATCAAGTCCATCGGGTGATTTCCAGGGGCGTTTACCTGGATTATGTTTGTGAGGCTCATCATCCATATACCACCTATCCAACCAGTCAAAAACAATAATACCTATAGAATTCCCCGAATATCTTGAACCTCTTTTATAATATTCTGAACTATTTAAAACAACATCTTTCCAGTAAGCTTTTATGTGCTTTAACTGCAATTCTTCATCTTCACCTTTTCTGGAATCATAAGCAAACATACCACTTTCAGAAATAAAAACAGGTCTATCAAATTTCATTTTAGATGTCCGCCACAATGAACCATAGCCACCTGCTCCTCTATACGTATTATAACCAATTATATCTATTGCTGGAGCATATTTTGCATAATATGAAGTTATATTAAAATTATCCCCATCACATATAGCAACCGGATGCTCTGGATCTAATTCATGGATCATCTCAGCTAATTCTCCTACAAATTTAGCATAATCTACTCTTTTAGTAGCTGCATTACATTTTGCCCAATGGGCAATATTGTTTTCATTGCCGAGAAGCCAGAATAAAACATAGGGCTCATCTTTATTATCCATTACCATAGCTTTAACAGATCTTTTTAATTGCTGGCAGTGTTCAGGATTAGAATAATCAACTCCATCAGATTCCCAAGCTAAATTAGTACCTATGGTCCATTCTCCTAAAAAATGGCCCATTACAATCATAATGCCATAATTTTTATAAAGTTTTCTCAGAAGTTCTTTATTGATGGGGTGATTATATTGAAGTCTACTGGAAGGATTAATTTTATATATATCATCTAAAATAGAATTATTAGAAGCTGAGTGATAAAGCCTTATAGTATTACAACCCATGCGTTTTAAAAGTAAAAAATCACCGTAAACCTTTTCATCCTTATCTCTTTTATTATTTTTATTCTTATCGAGCCAGGTTTCAAAAGCAATATCATTTAGACCGTTAGCATCATCATCATAATACATCCAGTCACGCATAGTGCTTTCACTGGGACTCTCCCCTATTTTTACTGGAGTAAACATTACTCCCTTTATAAAATAAGGTTTCTTGTCTACTAAAAGCTGCCAAGTTCCATCATCATATTTAACAACTTTCACCTTGCCGCCTCTTTCTTCCAAGGCGTGCTTAGGAGCTGACTCTGCGTATATTGCTATTATGATTATGACAATTAATAAGGTAAGAAATACTACTAAAGGTTTATTTGCTTTCAAAATAATCATCCCGTTTAATATTTTTAAATTCAAATATAATGGGGGTGCAGGTTCCTTTATTAATAACTTTAAAAGTACAATTGAATTCTTTATTTACTTCTATATGATATTTTTTAATAAACTCTTTCCCTGGATACCAGGAATTAACAAGCAAA
Organism: Candidatus Kappaea frigidicola; assembly: GCA_030765555.1. Classification (GTDB taxonomy): domain Bacteria; phylum Omnitrophota; class Gorgyraeia; order JAGLLT01; family JAGLLT01; genus Kappaea; species Kappaea frigidicola. The sequence continues at coordinate 9,813 of JAVCCI010000067.1, read as the reverse complement.
AGTAAGTGTTTTTTATCTAAGGTGCTTCTGGGCCAATCTTCTTTAATTTGTTTATCAGTCATGAACTTAAAATATATTTCATATCCTGAATAACCAGGACCACCAAGAGTAGTAGCCTGAGCCTTGCTTTTATCAGTCATTTGAATACTTGTAATAACGGCTTTGCCGGGATAATCATTATAAACACAACTCCCGCCAATGATTTGAGGCATTTCTGAATACTTACTATCCCCTGAAAGATAAACAAGAATAATAAGCGATATAGCAATTATTAAAATTCCGATCAACCTTACAATTTTTGCGGACATTTATTACTCCTTCATGCCTGATAAAGCAATTCCCTCAACAAATGTTTTCTGCGCAAAAAAGAACATTATTAAAATAGGTGGGATTATCATAGCAGAAGCCGCCAAAACCCAAAGAAATGGCAATATAAAAACTAAAGCACAAGCAATTAATGCCAAATGAATGAATAACTTATTATAGTTTATCTTAAGCAAAACTATTCTCCTCTTCTCTCTTTATCTTTTAAAATCGCTTAAACTCATCCACCAATCATTTAAATTCATTGACTTAGCTTTTTTCCACAGCTCTTTAGCAGATTTAGTTTTTAAATGTTCAGGTGCTTTCTTCATAAACTTATAGGCTTCTTTATAGCCATGCTCATCATATTCTTTGGCCTGGATGAGACATTCTATTATATCAGCATCTCTAGCAATAAGACTTTCTTTAGTATGTTGTTTTCTATAATCCTGGCGCATATCAGCCAGCTCATCCTTTAAACCGTTAGGCAATTTTTCAATCTGTTCATCAAATGATTCGTCCTCACAAGCTTCAGCTTCAATATACCTCTGAGCCATTTTATGCAAATCAGTAATTCTAGCTTCGTGAATATCATTAAAAAGAGTCATCAATAAAACCCTATAAGGATCTGCCTTTTCAAGTCTGGCTATAATATAGCCGATGACCGCACAACGAAAACTATGTTCAGCCACAGTCTCAGCATCTTTAATGCCTAAAACAGACCAGCCAGAGCGGCTAACTCTCTTGAGCATCCCCGCTTCTGAAATAAAATTAATTATATCTTCCTTGGTTCCTTTTTTGTTTTTCATTCTTTTGCCCTTTGTCTAGCTATTTCCTGACAAAAAATTGCTGTGGCAATACTTACATTCAGTGATAATTTAGCTCCCTGCATAGGAATATGCAACTGCATATCAAGTTCTTTAATTAACCCTGTCCTAATTCCCTCACCCTCAGATCCCATAATTAGAGCTAGCGGAAAGGGTAATTCCTTTTCAAATATACTTTCTGCTTTCTCTGAGACTACAGTACCAGCTATCCAGAAGCCGCATTTCTTAAGCCCAAAGATTGCACTATTAAGATTATTTACTTCAGCAATATCCAGATAATTCTCACCACCTGAAGCCACATGCAAAACCGTATCATTTACCGGACAAGCTTTATGAGTAGGGATAATAATTGAAAACCTGCCAAAACAAGCCGCTAACCTGATTATCACTCCCAAGTTCTGAGGATCATTAATACGATCAAGTAAAAGAACCGAGTTTTTCACTAGAGAGGCATCACCTAAAAGTTTATTAAAATCCTTATACTCAAAAGCGTCTACCTTGGCAATTATCCCTTGATGATCTTTTGCATGTTTTATCCAAGAAACCTGTTTTTTCGATAAAAGCTCTATGCTGAGGTGAGCTCCTTTAATCAAATTAATTATTCTCTGATCTTTGAAATTATCAGCTAAAAAAACTTTCCTGATAGTAGCAGGTTTATTCTTTAGTCTCTCAAAAACAGAATTTCTTCCGTATAAAAAATTTACGTCTTTACCCATAGCATCTACTTTCTAAGATTGATTTTTTATTGCTAATTTATCTCTTAAGTTCTTCAGCTCTCCAAAACAAATCACTTTATCCCCAACTTCTATCTTTTCTGTCTCTTTAGGAAAAGGAATAGACTCTTGTTCTCTTTCAATAGCCAAAACTTTTATATCGTTTCCGCTGAGCTGAGCCGTTTTTATGGTTTTACCTACTAGATGACTTTTATTTCTAACATCAACACCTAATGTTCCAAATCCGCCTGTGGCCATAACCATTTCTTCAAAAGTAACCTTTTTAACCCGCTTCTGACTTTCCACGCGATTCTTTATAAAATTAATAAAAAACTTTGAAATCCTAGAATGGGAAAGAATTTTATGTATAAAATATCCTATTATCATAAGAGTTAAAAGATTAGCTAAAGCCCAGAATCTCTCAGGTACGATAAAATCTATAATAGGCAATCTATATTTAAAAAAAGCTGAGTCAGTAGTAAAGGAATTTACTAAGGTTGCGAATAAGGTTATAAACCCCGCATTACCTAAAATCATCAAAACTGATGCGATGCGCCTTCTTCTAGCATTAATCATTACTATTTCTGATTCTTTTGTTGTAAAACCAGTACTTGTAAAACAGGATATTGCCTGAAATTTAGCTTGCGGCCAACGCATACCTGTTAATTCAAATAACACAGCCCCAATAGCTACCACCACAATTGAAGCCAAAAGAACTATGATAAAAATCACTAATTCCATAAACTCTTCCCCTATTTACCTAATTTAACTAATGGTTTTTTTGTTTTTAAATATTTCTCAATAGCCTCAAGGCTATGCCCTTTTGTTTCAGGTACAAAAAATATACAAAATATCAAACCAGCTATAGCAACTATACCATAAAGCCAAAAAGCACCTGCCTTACCTATTTTTTCTATAATGGTTAAAAAAGTTGAGGCCACTATTAAATTAAATGTCCAGTTGGCAACTGTTGCTAAACTCATAGCTCTTCCTCTAACCTTTAAAGGATAAATTTCAGCAATTATCAACCAGAATATTGGACCTAAACTAATAGCAAAGCTAGCAATGTAAACCGCTAAACTAATAATAGTTACTTTTTCCATAATAGCAGAAGGCCCTGCCATTTGAAAACCAAGCCCTAATGCGCCTAAACTTAGTATCATTCCAGTTAAACCTATATACAAAAGAGGCTTTCTACCAACTCTATCTATAAATAATATGGCAACAATTGTCATCAGGACATTAACTACACCAACACCTGCAGTAGCCAGTATAGAAATCTTATGAGACTCGAAGCCGGCAAATTCAAATATAGTTGGCGCATAATAAATAACGGTATTGATACCTGTTGCCTGTTGAATAAAGGCCAAAACAATTCCTACAATTAATACAGGTCTTAGCCAAGGCGAAAAAAGCTCAGACCAATTCCCGCTTTCTTCTGAGATACCCTCTTCTATATTTTTAACATCATTATCCACATCAGTTTCGCCAATTCTTTCTAACACCGCCTTAGCTTCGTCTCTTCTGCCTTGTGCTACCAACCAACGAGGGCTATATGGCAGAAAGAACATGCCGATGCCCAAAATAATTGCAGGCACAGCCCCAAAGGCAAACATCCAACGCCAGGCTGCATCAGCTGACAATAAATAATCCGCAATATAAGACAACACAATACCACAGGTTATCATTAGCTGATTAAAAGATACCAAAGCCCCTCTAATTTTTGGAGGTGAAATTTCAGAAATATAAAGCGGAGCCACAAAGGAAGCAATGCCTATGGCAACGCCGATAAATAAACGACAAATTATAAGTTGATCTATGTTAGCACTTATCGCACTACCCAAAGCGGCAATAGAAAATATCACTGCAGTCACGATAATGCTCTTTTTTCTTCCAAACTTATCAGCAATAACGCCACTTATAGCTGCACCAATTACCGCCCCCAGAAGAACAGAACTAACGGTCATCTCTTCTGTGAAATCAGTCAGGCCAAATTTATCTTTAATAAAAAGAATAGCTCCAGAAATAACACCAGTATCATAACCAAAAAGAAGTCCAGCTAAAGCTGCAATAAATGCAATCACAATAACAAATCTGTTTTTATCTTTTTTTTCTACCATTTTAAATTTTCCCTCTTATTGGAATTTCACCTGCTCTTGATAAAGATATTTTAGTTGTAATAGGCCCAATTATTTCATGAAAAATTGTAGCTCCGATAACTACACTTATAATAATATCCGAAAACGCATCAAAAGCTGGATTCTGCTTCATAATAAGAGCTAAACCCACAACTATACCACCCTGAGGAATTAAGCCACCTGATGTATACTTCTTAACATTTTCAGGTGCCTTTGAAATGATAGCTCCCAAGGTTGTGCCAAAAACTTTCCCTATAGTCCTGAAAATTATGAAAAAGAGAACTAGCACTAAAGCTGTTCTTAAAACGGTAAAATCCAGGTACATACCACTTAAAGTAAAGAATAACACAAAAATTAATTCATCCGTATAGCGTTCCAGCACTTTAAATATCAAGTGTTGCTTCTTATTATAATTAACTACTACAGCACCCATAACCATCACTGCCAATAGTTGATTAACCTGAATTAATGTTGCTACTCCATAACAAATGCAAAGCAATCCTAAAATTATTACTACATATACCCCTTCGGTCTCTTTGCTTATAAAGTTTGTGACAAAGTTAAGCAAAAACCCAAGGAAAACTCCCAAAACCATTGCCCCGCTAATAACCATAAGGGGTTGAATAAATGAATTATATGTATTTAGACCCTGATGAGAAATAAAAACCTGCGCCAAGGCAATAGCTATGGAATAGTTGATTATCCCTAAAACGTCGTCAAAGGCGGCTACACTCATTACAGTCTGAGTTACTCTGCCAGAGGCATTATATTCTTCTTTGACTGCTAAAGTTGCTGAAGGATCAGTGGGAGCCCCCAAAGATCCCAGAAGAATAGCCATAGGAATAAAGACTGTAAACCAACCTGCATTGGGAATATGCACAAAATAAGGACTGATTAATAAAAATCCAATTATAATTGCAAAAAAAGCAAACTCACCTTCAAAAACAGTTATACAGAGGATGCTTTTGCCTAATTTCTTTATCTTAGAAAATAAAAGTGTACCCCCCACTGAAAAGGTAATCACCGAAAGCGAGATATTAGTGACAACTTCTGTATGAGTTACAAAATTCTCAGGAATGATGTGAAATAAACCTGGATTCAAAAAAACACCGGCTAAAATATAGCCGGTAACTTTGGGTAATTTGGCTTTTTTGGCTACTTCGCCAAAAATAAAACCGCAAAAAATTATGATTCCAACTATTAAAATTGAATCCATCCCGCCCTACTTTTTTATTATCTCTTAATGATTAACATAAACTATAATAACACGTTATGAGATATTATTCAATAGTATTTATATTATTTATAGCCATATATTTTAATCAATTACTATATCTTTAAAGCCTACTATGTCAAGATAATAATATTGTTTTTTGGTGTAATTTCTTGTTGGGATAATTAAAAGAGATTTGATTTATAAATGACTTATTTTCAATAGGATATGAATTTATTAACCTTACGGAATCTTTCAATAATATTTCAATATGTTACTTTTTATCATCTTCTATTACTGTATTTACGAATACTTCAACGACCTTTGGATCAAAATAACTGCCACTGCACCTTTGTAGCTCCTTTATTGCTTCTTCATGTGTCATGGCGTTTCTATAGGGCCTATTAGAAGTCATGGCATCATAAGCATCAGCTGCAGTCATAATCTTAAGCGGCAAAGTCAAATCCTCTTTACTTAATCCATCCGGATAACCACTTCCATCTACTCTCTCATGATGATGTCTAACTAAGTGGGCAATTTTAGACAAAGAATGAATAGGTCTGAGGATATTTTCTCCTATTATGGGATGAAGTTCCATATGACGTCTTTCTTCAGATGTAAGCTTACCGGGCTTAAGTAAAATATCATCCTTAACACCTATTTTACCTATATCATGCAGTAAAGCAGCATCTCTTAACATATTTTTGGTAGCCTTATCTAAAGCAAATTCATCTGCCATTTTTAAAGAATAATCAGCTACTCTTTTTGCATGGCCTCTTGTATATGGATCTTTAGCTTCAACCGCTAAAGCAAGAGTAGAAATAGTTTCTAAATATGTACTTTCAATATCCTGGTTAAGACGATTGTTTTCAATGGCAATTGCAACTTGGCCAGCTAAATTTTCTAATAAAATAATATCGTCTTCTTCATTAAATCTTCTATTTGCCTTTTTATCCTCTATAGTAATAATCCCAATAGCTTTACCTTTGGCAATTAGGGATGCACACATTAAAGACTTTTGAGCTAAACCTATTTTTTTCTCAAACGATATGTCTTTCTGAGTAAATTCAATAGAACCTGCCTTACCTGTTTCAAATACATTACCCACAAAGCCTTCGCCTTTTTCAATCTTCATGTGGGATGCAATTTCTTTATCAAGACCAGAAGATATCATTACTCTAAGACAACCACTCTTATCTTTTATAAAAATAGCTCCTGAAGTAGCACCAAGTGCTTGAATTGAAGTTTCAATAGTTAACTCTAAAATATTGTCCAGAGTTTGATCAGAAGACATAGCTGTCCCAATGCGCAAGAGAACTTTTTGAATTACCTTCTTTGATTCATGTAAATCCTTAATGTTCTTTTCTAATTCATCAGTAATCTGATTAAAATATTGTGCCAACATACTAATTTCATCATTATCTGAAACGATAATGCGCTTATCATAATTGCCATGTGTAATGCCCTTAACATCTTGAACTAACTGTAAAACTGACACCACAATTCTACGACTTAGAAAATACCCTACAGAAATAGAGGCGATCATAAAAAAAATAATAACTTTTATATGGGACTTTTGAATAACACTAAAAGCCTCCGTATGAAGAATATAGATTACCAAAACTAGGGGAATGATAGCCATTAAAAGAATGGAAATAATTAACTTCTCAAGTATACCTTGCTCACTAAGTGACTTAAAAGCAATTTTAGTCATACATATCTCCTTAATGAGACCATGATTTACATGACTGCCAAGGAACGTAAATCATACGGTCGAATTAATCCCCCATTCTTGCATCAAAAAAAGAATGTAGAGGGGATATAAACCCTACCCGAATTTCCCTGAAAAATCTGAAGTTGTGCTCAGGGAAAAAATGCAAAGTGGAATAAGTTCATCTAAATCACTGCCTCTATATATATTCTATTCATTTTAGCTCAAAAATCAACCTTTTTATGTATTATCTTTAAATACAGGAGTGCAAATATCGATGATTGACAAATTTTGTGGTTGATGTTATAGTTATTTTCGATGGCATTTTTATCCTATAAGTCTTTTATTAATTTAATATATCCTCTTAAATGTCAAATATGCAACACGGCCCTTGACTACAACACCATAGACAGCATATGCCTTGATTGCAGACATGATATTGAAATAAATCTGCCTCCTTTTTGCAATAAATGCGGCAGACCACTTCAAACTGGTAAATACTCCTGCAAGAATAAACATCAGAATTTGTCGCAGATAGATAGAGCTTGGATTGTGTGTAGTTACCAAGGGGTTATAAGAACTTTGATTCATAGATTAAAATATAATAATAAATTAGCAGTTTTAAATTTTATCGCTAATCTCTGTTGCAATTTTGCTGAAAAATTTATTGCTTTAAGTGAGATTGATTGCATAACTTATGTTCCGCTCACTAGACAGAAGAAAATGCAGCGTGATTTTAACCAATCAGAGCTTATCGCTAGAAAAATAGCTAAACGCTTCAAAATGAAGATATTAGATAATGTACTTTTAAAAACAAAGCCAACAAGACCTCAAGTAGAAGTTACTGGGCACGAAAGATTATCTAATTTAACGGGGTCATTTAAGGTGAGAAAAGATAATTTGGTAAAAGATAAAAATATTTTAATAATAGATGATGTGCTAACAACTGGCTCCACGCTTAATGAGTGTGCTGGTTGTCTTAAGCAAGCCGGAGCTTGCAGTGTTTTCGCTCTTGCTCTGGCGGGTGGAAATTAAATGAAAATACTTAGAAATTACGTACTAAAAGAAGTTGGCGGACCTTTTATACTTTCATTATCTGTATTAATGTTTATTATGCTGGTAGCTAACCTTATTCATCAAGCTGATAAAATTATAGCTCCCGGAGTATCACTTCTTGATATTTTAAAATTATTTGGTACTTGGATCCCCTATCTATTACGATACGCCCTACCGATATCCTTGTTAATGGCTATTTTGCTTAGTTTTGGCCGCATATCTTCTGATAACGAAATATTAGCAATGACAGCTAGTGGCTTTAGCCTATATAGGATTATCTATCCTATTATTATAGTTGGTATAATTTTTAGTTTATTTTCTGTAATTTTAAATGATCGATTAGCAACCGCCGCACACTTTGCTTCCCGGGTTATTTTAACCAGAATTGCTGCTTCAAGTCCGGTAAGCCTCATTGATGATGGCACCTTCATTCATTTTGATAATCATATAGTTTTCGTTGACAGTGTTAATAGAAATAAACTAAAGGGAATAAAAATATTCGAGACTAGACCTGATAAACCTCCTAGAACAATTGTTGCCCGCGAAGGCGAATTTTTAACTGTAAAAGACAATAATATTATAAAGTTAAAATTAATCGATGGAAGCTCGGATGAACCAGACCCAGATAATCCAAACGATTTTTACCAGCTTAAATTTAAAACTTATTATATAACTCTTGATCTATCTCAAACACAACCAGCTAAAATTCAAAAAAAACCTAAGGATATGAATATAGAAGAGCTAGGGGCTAAAATTGCAAATTTGGAAAAATTTAATGTTGACCCTATTGAACTTGTAATTGAAGTTCATAAAAAAGTTTCATTAGCCTTTGCTAATTTGGCCTTTGTAATTATTGCTCTTCCTCTAGCTATTAAAACCAAAAAAGGTTCAAAATTAGCTGGCTTTGCAATAGGATTAATTATCATTATACTTTATTATGTGTTATTAGCTGCTGGAAGTGCAATAGCTGCTCGAGGCTTAGTGTGGCCAGCATTAGGGACTGAATTGCCCAATATAGTGCTGATAATCACAGGCTTAATACTGATTGTCAAAACGGTTGAAAGATAAATAATAAATGAAACTCATAGATAAACATATCCTAAAGGAATTTATCCCTGTTTTTTTATTTTGCCTTACTCTTTTTTTATTTCTATTTATAATAATTGATCTTTTTGCCAACTTAGATGATATCATTGAACAACAAGTAGGTATAAAGATTCTATTGCAATATTACAGTGCTTTTCTTCCATCAATTTTCACTATTGTAACCCCTATATCTGCTCTTCTTGCTACTCTTTATAGTTTAGGTAATCTCAATAGACAAAATGAAATTATTGCTATGAAAGCTGGTGGCATAAGCACACTATCAATCATTGCACCCTATTTATTCATGGGATTAATTATAAGCCTTTTATCTTTCGTTATAGATAATGAATTTGTCCCTAATGCCTATCAAAGATATAACACTATTAAAAATGAACAAATTGAAAAACCGGGAAAAAATGAACGCATTGAAATTATAAAAGATGTAACTTTATATGGTGCTGACTATCGAATATATTACGCTAAAAACTATAACACTAGAACTGTAACTTTAAATGGTTTAATTATTCTTCAGCATGATGATCAAGGGAATTTAACGGCGAGAATTACGGCAGACAAGGCCGAATATATTAATGATAAATGGATACTTTATGATTGCGCAATTTACAGATTAACTAAAACAGGTGCCAGGGTTGGAGCTCCAGCATATTTTAAAGAGAAAATTTGGCCTCCCAATGAGAAACCAAAAGATTTTGCTCGCTCAAAACACCAAACACAATTTATGAGTGTTTTTGAACTTTACCGCTAT
>JAVCCI010000047.1 GCA_030765555.1 Candidatus Kappaea frigidicola | reverse complement strand
CTCTTTTTAATTGTTGAAGAAACTTTCGTGCCACAAACAGCTGCTTGATATTTTTTTGCGCTAATAATAACCCGTTTAATTATTTTTCTTGTCACAAAGGGTCTGGCAGCATCGTGTATCAAAACATAATCATTTTTTTTATCAACATTTAATAATGCATTATAAACAGAATCTGTACGCTTCTTGCCGCCACAAATAACCTTTATTGATTTTCCACCCTTGTACTTCTGGCACAATTTCTTTGCTTTTTCTGAATCATGCTTATTAATTGCAATAATTATTTCTTTAATCGACGGATATTTTAAAAAAACATCTAAACTATATTCTAAAATAGCCTTATCAGCTAGCTTAATAAATGGTTTTCTTGTTTTTGCGGCTAGCCTCTTAGATAAACCAGCAGCCACTATCAAAGCAGCAACCTTCATAAAAGTTTACCTTTTGTTTTTATCATTATTACCTTGATTATCCATGCGGGCAAATATCATCTTACCAGCTGTTGTTTGTAAAACGCTGGTAACCGTTGCCTTTACATTACGCCCCAACAGGTGTCTTGAATTTTCGACCACGATCATCGTCCCATCATCTAAATATCCGACTCCCTGATGATGTTCAGTTCCTTCTTTGGCAATCTTAATATCTATTACTTCACCAGGTAAAACCACGGGCTTGAGGGCATTAGCTAGTTCATTAATATTTAAAACAGTTACTCCTTGAATAACAGCCACTTTATTAAGATTATAATCATTAGTCAAAATCTTTGCCTCTAAAACCTTGGCTAACTTCACCAGCTTATGGTCTACCTCTCCTATATCAGGAAAGTCCTGTTGATGTATTTTTATCTGAACGTTAGAAATCTTTTTCAGCTTATTTAAAATATCAAGCCCTCTTCTTCCTCTAACCCGCTTTAAAGGATCACGCGAATCTGCTATATGTTGCAATTCCCTTAAAATAAAATGAGGAATAATAAAACTACCACCTAAAAATTTAGTTTGAGCTATATCTGCAATTCTGCCATCAATGATTGCGGAGGTATCCAGAATAAGAAATTCATCTTGCTCATCTTGACGACTAAAACGAACATAAGGGATTATAATATTAAATTCATCTCTACCCCTCATCGACAGCACTATTCCTAAATAACTCAATATTACAGTAATAACTAAGCCGGAAATATATTTTATATTCTGATCCAAGGAAGGTATTAAATCAAAGAGACTTCGAATCAACCAGGCAACTATAAGTCCCAAAATCAAACCAAAAACCGCAGATGATAACCCTCTTAGGGAAATATTTTTGCTTATCCTCTCACTAAGTATAATTAATAAAGCTCCTCCAACCCCAACAATTAATCCCAGATAACCTTTATCTGGTGCCAATAAAACAAAGAAAGACTGATAGCCAACCAATCCTCCAGCAATAAGAAAAAGAATGCGTAAAAAAAATATCGTCATCAAAAAACCTCCTGTGTTATATAATGCTTACTTAATGACATTTAATGCCTCAAATATTGTGCTTACCGCAATAATATCTAATTTATTTTTTTTCATGGTAAGCCGTTTAGCATTAGCCGCCGGTATAATACATTTTTTAAAACCGAGCTTCGAAGCTTCTTGAATTCTTTTATCCGCAAAGCTGACAGCTCTAACTTCTCCACCCAAACCTACTTCACCAAAAGCACAAAACTCTGTAGGTATCTTAATATCTTTGAGGCTGGAGGCAACCGCTAAGACTACAGCCAAATCAGATGCAGGCTCAGATATTTTAACACCTCCTGCTACATTTACAAATATATCTTTGTTAGCTAATTTTAATTTAGCTCTTTTCTCAAGAACAGCTATTAAAAGATTAACCTTATTATAATCAACCCCAGTTACTCTTCTGGTTGCTTGTGCATAGCCTGAATAACTAACCAACGACTGAATCTCAACCATTATTGGCCTAGAACCCTCTATGACCGGCACCACTATAGAACCTGAGATGTCATCCGCTCTTTGGGAAATAAAGACATTTGAAGGATTTTTAACTTCTTTTAAGCCCTCTTGATTCATTTCAAAAATCGCTACTTCATTAGTTGATCCGAAACGATTTTTTATTCCTCTTAAAATTCGATAATTGTGATGCTGTTCACCCTCAAAATATAGAACTGTATCAACCATGTGTTCCAATATTTTAGGTCCTGCTAAAGCACCTTCCTTAGTAATGTGCCCTACTAAAAATAGTGAGAATCCTTTAGCCTTAGCCAAAAAAGTTAGTTCACCGGCACACTCTCTTACTTGACTAACGCTTCCAGGAATAGAATTTACCTCAGCTTTATAAAGGGATTGAATAGAATCAATAATGACTATTTCAAATTTCATCTTTTTTAAAAAACCAATAATCACATCCAGATTTGTCTGGTTAACTATAAAAAGATTGTCACTTTCTGAACCAACTCTGTGCGCTCTCAGTTTAGCTTGATTAATTGATTCTTCAGCGCTGACATAAAGAACCTTCTTGCCGCCTTGAGCATATTCTTGAGATATTTGCAAAAGTAGCGTAGATTTACCTATACCAGGCGAACCCCCAATCAAAACTACAGAACCTTTTACCAAACCACCTCCGATAATGTTATCAAACTCAGCTATATTCGAAGATATCCTTGGCTCTTGATCTATAGATACTTTTGCAATAGAAACAGGCGCTTCTGTTTTAAGCTCCCTATTTTTGAGAAATTTATTATCCGGTAAATCTACTTCCTCAATCAATGTATTCCATTGATTGCACTCTGGACACCGCCCTAACCATTTAGCTGACTGATATCCACACTCACTACAAGCATAAAAAACCTTTGTTTTCGACACTCATTTTCCTTCCTGAAATACGTAATTCCCACTAGAAGTTTTTATGGAACCACTTTCATTCTTAGCTTTTGGAACATTAAACAACTTCCACGGATTAGCCTTTAGATCAGCGGTTAAATCTTCTAAATTTTCAGTAGCATTTTTTGTATTATCAGCTATATCTTTTAGATCAGAGCGAAACTTATTATCACCAACTACTTCATTTACACACCTTAACGTTTTCTTAAACTCCTGAGTAACCAAGAAAACTTCTTTAGTTACATCATCCACACTTATCATATCTTCACCATAAATGACCCCACCCTCAGATAGTAGAGGGATTTCATCACTACCTAAAGATAAGTGAACATATTGCTCACCCATTAATCCTAATCGCCTTAAGCGAACATTCGCATCTCTTTTGACTACCACCCCGTTTTTAATCCAAAGTTTTAATTCAACTATTTTTTTATCTAATAATTTATCATATATAATATCAATTCCCTTAACTTCTCCAACTTTTACACCTATCAAATCAACTGGAGCTCCAACATCCAAGCCCGAGATATCATCAAACCTAGCCTTAATAAAGTAGCCATTTTTAACTAAAGTAAAATCTCCAATGGAAAATATAATAAATCCAAAAACAACTAGGCCTACTAATACAAATATTCCCACTCTTAATTCTGTATTTGCTTTAGGCATAACGCCCTCCTTTTAAAATTGTACTTTCAGAGAGCTCTTAACTCTCTACTGCAAGATGTTCAGTTATTGGTCCATGAGCATCCCCAGCAATAAACTGCTTAACAAAAGGATTTTTCGTTTTCTTTATCTCCTGCGGAGTTCCGATGGCAATAATCTTACCTTTATAAAGCATAGCTATTCTATCAGCTATTTTGTATGCACTATTCATATCATGAGTAACTGCCACAGAAGTAATATTCAATTTATCATGCAATGAAATTATAAGATTATTAATGGCATCAGCCATAATCGGATCAAGACCTGTTGTCGGCTCATCATAAAGTATTATTTTTAAATCTTGCGAACATATTGCTCTAGCTAGACCGACTCTTTTTTTCATACCACCGCTCAAAGAAACCGGCATCAAACTTTCTATACCACGCAATCCTACCATAGCTAAGGATTCCTTAACTCTTTTTTCTACTAGTTCATCAGTCGCAGAGCTATGCTCTTTCAATAAAAACCCGACATTTTCACCAACTGTTAAAGAGTCAAATAAAGCCGCCCCCTGGAAAAGCATGCCAATTTCTAATCTTAACTTATTTAAATCTCTATCTCTTAAATGTGGAACGCTTTGGCCGTCAACAATAACATCTCCAGAATCTGGCCGCAGTATCCCAATAATATGCTTCAAAAGAACGCTCTTACCTACTCCAGAGCAACCAATAATTACCATTGTTTCACCCTTATTAATTGTAAGTGAACAATCATTTAAAACTTTACTATTTTGAAAATCTTTATTTATTTTTTTTAGTTCTATCATTTTCTTAAGGGAACACAAAGTAAAATAAAACTGTGAAAAAAACATCAAGTGATAATATTGAAATAAAGGACATAACTACCGACATAGTTGTTGAACGACCGACGCCCTCAGCCCCTCCGGCTGCTTTCATGCCTTCATAACATGAAACAATGGCAATCGCCATAGCAAAAAAAACTGATTTAATTAAACCTGTCATTACATCTTTGCAAACTAAAGAATTTATCGTTAAATTGATATACATATGGGAGCCAATATTCAATTTGGTAACTCCAACTATATAACCCCCAAGGATACCTATAAAATCACCATAAATAGTCAATATTGGAACAGCAATAAGCAAAGCAAAAAATCGAGGAACAACTAAATAGTTAACTGGATCAGATGCTAGTGATTCTAGGGCATCTATCTGTTCAGTTACTTTCATGGTACCTAATTCAGCTGTCATTGAAGCACCAACTTTACCAGCAATAATCAGAGCAGTCAACACTGGACCTAATTCTCTGGTAACCGACAAAGCAACCATGCTTGGAATATATAGTGCAGCTTCAAACTGCTTTAAAGCATAAGCGCTTTGCAGTGCGATTACAACTCCAGTAAATATAGTAACTAAAAAAACTATCAGAATACTATTTACACCAACTTTGTTTAACTGTTCCATAACTAACTTCCTGCGAACAAAATTAGTCAAAATTGAAATAATAGTCTTAGTGAAAAGAATAGATAACCCACCCAAATAACATGCCGCCGCTAAACATCTACGACCACAGACTAAAGCAGATATCTCCAATTTTTTTTTGTTAAAACTTAATCTTGTTTTCAACTCCAAAAAATTCCTCTTCTTTATTAAGTTTCATCTTAAGAGACTGATTTTTAAAAATCTCATACTCGACTTCAATTGAATCTTTGCTACTTTCCTCTGGCTTAGTTTCATCTTTAAGATAACTTTTATACCAAACACTTATATCTTCACTTATTGATCTTCTTAAAGTAACTTCATTATCCATTTTTTTCTTAGTTATATCCCAGCCTTCCCAAACAATAGTTTCCTCATCTGACATAATAACCATATCATCAAATAAAGTCCCCTCGTTTAACTTTCGCATGTCCAGCTTACCCGCAATAACTAAGTGACCAATTTCACGATTAATCCGAGAATCACGAAAATATAAGAGCGGATACTCGCCATCAATTGTAACCCTTATAGACTCAAATGCAATGTCATCTATAGACCCAGGACCTGTTATAAAATGTATTTTGATGAAAGGATTAGGTAACTTTCCCTTAATCTCAATTTCACAATTTGCTACAGCACTAAAATTAAAATCAGGAGGAGCAAAAGAATAATTTTTAAGTATCTCTGAATTCAAATTCTTTAATTCTACGCTCACATCTATTTCTTTTGGTTCAGATAGGTCCAACCAACCTTTAATTTTTAAATTATCTCCCATGTTAAGATAGTTGATTACTAGCTTGTCATCTACATAATAAAAATTTCCATATATATCTAGCGCAGGCTGGTAATCTAATATAAGAGTGTTAGTTCTTAAATCAACTTTAACACTATCAATTATACCTGAATCTTTTCTGTTAACATCTATACTAGTCACTAAGCTTCCATCTACATCTGATTCTTTTATTTCTAAATGGCTAATTTCCAGCAGGCCCTTATGCTTATCAATCTCAGGAGAACTTAGTGTAAATTTTATTTTTTCATCTCCCTCTGATTTCACTATAAATAAGGCCTCTTTCTTGTTGATATCAATTTCTCCTTGCACAAAATATTGCTCTTGAATAATTAAATTGTTAAACAATATTTTGCCTTCATCAATTTTAACAAAATTATTAAAAGAAGTTGAAGCAAAACCCAAAAGATCTAAATCAGCTTCAATATTAGGAAAATTATAATCCCCAGCCACAGAAATATTACCAGAAGCCAAACTAGAATTAATTTTCAGTTTTAAATTTAATTGTGGTTGTTTATATATATCACTAGCACGTCCCACAAAATTGTAATACTGATTAGAAAGATCAATAATTAATATTCCTCCACTGCGATCAAGGATTATCTGCCCCCCTTGATTTTCTATCCTGGGTCCCAAGTTTCCAAAAACAAATAAAGTAGCCCCCCTTACATCCATCACCAAGGATTCCGGTGTATTGGTTTTCATAAAAGGTAAATCCCATATTCTTTTATTAACTTCAATCTCTTGTATGCTTAATAAAGATTCCAGGGGCCTATTTTTACTATATGCTATTCTGATATCGTTGGCAATAATAGGAGAAACTATGCCTCCTCTAATTTCCCTTATAGAGACTTCTCTTGATAAGGCCTGCCCCACTTCAAACTCCAGATATATTTTAAATTCATTTAATAACCTCTGCTCTTTGGAAACAATATAAACAAGAACAGAAGCCAACAAAAGACTTATTAGTAAAACTCGTTTTAGCGTCCTATTTATTCTCATAGGTATCATTAATTTTATTTTGATTTTCTTTCAAAAACTAATCTATCGTCTTTACATTTAATTATCGTCGGTTTAACTTTATCAATCTCTCCCTTAAGCAACGCTTGCGCCAATGGATCCTCTATAAATCTAGTGATAGTTCTTTTTAAAGGCCTAGCTCCAAAAACAACATCAAAACCTTTCTCAATTAAAAACTCTTTGGCGTCTTTAGTTAATTCTATATTGACGTCCTGCTCTTGCAATCTTTCTTTAACTTCATTGACTTCAATATCAACAATCTTGCCAAGATCCTTGCGGCTTAAGGCATGAAATACAATAACATCATCGATCCTATTTAAAAACTCCGGTTTAAACGTTTTTTTTATTTCATCATTAAGCTTACTCTTCATATCATCATAAGTTAGATTTTCCTTCTCAATTTTAAATCCTAGGGAGCCCCTTTCCCTAATTAAATCTGCTCCAATATTAGAAGTCATGATCATTATAGTATTTTTAAAGTCAACCTGCCTCCCAAAGCTATCAGTCAATCGACCTTCTTCTAGCACTTGCAATAACATATTGAATACATCAGGGTGAGCCTTTTCAATTTCATCTAATAGGATTACTGAATATGGTTTTCTCCTAACTCTCTCTGTAAGCTGGCCACCTTCTTCATAACCAACATAACCCGGAGGAGCTCCAACCAAGCGAGACACATTAAATTTTTCCATATATTCAGACATATCAAGCTGAATTAAAGCTTCTTCATCTCCAAACATAAATTCGGCCAAGGCCCTAGCCAAAAGAGTTTTTCCAACTCCAGTAGGACCTAAAAAGACAAATGAACCAATGGGTCTTCTTGGATTTTTCAAACCTGCCCTCGAACGCCTAACAGCATTAGCTATAGCTGAGACCGCCTCATCTTGACCTGCAACTATTTTATGAATTTCTTCTTCCATGCGCAACAAACGCTCAGTCTCTTTTTCCTCAAGGCGAGATATTGGAATACCAGTCCAATCAGCAACAATTTGAGCTACATCATCTTCAGTAACCTCTATTTCCTTATTTGCATTTTTCTGACGCCACTTACCTAGTTCTTTCTCTAATTCTTCTCTGGCTTTTCTTTCTTCATCTCTGTATTTTGCTGCTTTTTCAAAATCCTGATTATTAACTGCGGCTTCTTTGTCTTTATTTAACTGTTTTATGCTGTTTTCTAATTGTTTCAAATCAGGAGGTGCGGTCATAATAGAAAGTCTAGCTTTTGAACCAGCTTCATCTATAACATCAATTGCTTTATCCGGTAAAAATCTAGCACTAACATATCTATCCGAAAGCTTAACAGCTGCTTCAATGGCCGCATCTAAAATTTTAACCCTATGATGTGCTTCATATCTCTCGCGCAATCCCATTAAAATTTCTATTGCTTCATCAATGTTAGGCGGAGCAACTATAATAGTCTGGAATCTTCTTTCTAAAGCAGCATCTTTTTCAATATTTTTTCTGAAATCATCTAAGGTTGTTGCACCAATACACTGTATCTCTCCTCGAGCCAGGGCAGGCTTAAGAATATTTGATGCATCTATAGCTCCCTCAGCTCCTCCAGCTCCCACTAGAGTATGAAGTTCATCAATAAAAATAATTACCTTTTCTGTTCGCTTAATTTCATCCAAGACAGCTTTTATTCTCTCCTCAAACTGGCCTCTATACTTAGTTCCCGCAACCATTAAAGCTAAATCCAATATAATAACTCTTTTGTCTTTGAGCATTTCTGGTATATCACCTTTAACTATTTTCTGGGCTAAACCTTCAACAATGGCTGTTTTACCAACACCAGCCTCACCCAAAAGAACTGGATTATTTTTTGTCCTTCTGCTTAATATTTGAATAACTCTACTAATTTCTTTCTCTCTGCCAATAACAGGATCTAATTTATTTTCTTTAGCTAATTTAGTTAAATCTCTGCCAAAAGCATCTAAAGCAGGAGTTTTATCAGCTGAAGGCTGATGCATTTTTCCTTTAGGGAATTTATTTTGAGGTTTACTTGAAGCACCGCTCATCCAGTCTCCAAAACCTGGAGTAGCTGAACCCAAAAGATTCATAACTTCCTGACGCACTCTACTTAAATCTAAACCCAAGTTTATCAAAACTTGTGAAGCAACTCCTTCACCTTCAGCTATTAGTCCTAAAAGCAAATGTTCAGTCCCTATATAATTATGGCCCAAACTTCGAGCTTCATCCATGGCCATTTCTATAACTTTTTTTGCTCTGGAAGTAAAAGGAACATCACCATTAACTTTAGTAGATGGCCCCGACTGCACTAATTTCTCAATTTCCAAAGTAATCTTATCTAATCCCAACCCTAGATTATTAAGCACGGCCGCTGCAACACCCTTACCCTCTTTTAAAAGCCCCAGAAGGATGTGTTCTGTGCCCACATAATCGTGGTTATATTTTCTAGCTTCCTCCTTAGCTAAAAGAATTACCTTCCTAGCTCTTTCGGTAAATCTTTCAAACATTGCCATAATGTCCCTCCAAATATATTATTTTAATTTATCTCTTAACAAATCGGCTCTTTTGAGATCTCTTTGTTGGGGATTAAGATCCTTACCTTCAATTTTCTGTAAATGTGCTGGCTGAGTCGTAATGAATAATTCATTAATACTCCTTATATCAACCTTCTTTACAATTGACAAATTAGCACCCAACCTAATTACAGACAAAAGATTTATTGCTTCCAAGCTACTTATAATTCTAGCATTAGCCAAAATACCATAAGCTCGCCATATTTTATCTTCAAGCTGATACCTACTATTTTTTAAAAGTAATTCCCTAGCTCTTCTTTCATACTCAACAACTTGTTTTATAACTCTGTCAATATTATCAACAAGCTCTTGCT
>JAVCCI010000022.1 GCA_030765555.1 Candidatus Kappaea frigidicola | reverse complement strand
TTATTTGATTTTGGCCATAAGTACTCGACCATAAATTACTTTTTCTTTTCGATTGGCCTGGCGACTTTTTCGATTTCTTATTCACAAGAGCAATCTGTAATACTTGTCTAATATTTTCAACTAATTTTATGTTGAGTTTTTCCAAAACATCCTTAGGTATTTCAGCTAGGTCTTTCTCGTTTTCTTTAGGTAAAATAATTGTTTTAAACCCAGCTCGATGAGCCGCTAGTATTTTCGACTTCAATCCACCAATGGGTAAAACCTTACCCCTTAAAGTAATCTCTCCAGTCATAGCCACATTTTTATTAACAGGTTTTTTAGTCAAAACTGAAACAATTGCTGTTGCTATAGTAATTCCAGCCGAAGGTCCATCTTTAGGTATCGCTCCTTCGGGCACATGAACATGAATATCACTATTTTTATAAAAACTCTGGTTAATTTTTAATTCATCAGAAACCGATCTAATAAAAGCCAGTGCTGCCTTAGCAGATTCCTGCATAACCTCTCCTAATTTACCAGTAAGAGTTAGCTTACCAGTGCCCCTTAAAACAACTGTTTCAACTGGCATAACATCACCCCCGGCCTGAGTCCAAGCCAGCCCAAAGGCGACCCCAACTTCGTGATGCTTCTCTTTTCTGTTTTCTGAAAATTTAGGTGCTCCTAAATACTTATGAACATTTGAAGAATGTATTGAAAATTTAACTTTCTTTTTGTTGTTTTCTACAATATCCCTAACAACCTTGCGACATATATTAGCTATTTCTCTTTCTAGGTTTCTAACTCCCGCCTCAAGGGTATATTGCTTAATAATCAGTTTAATCGCATTATCAGAAATATTGAATAATTTCTCAGAAAGACCATGTTTCTTTAGCTGTTTAGGAATGATAAACTCTTTGGCTATCTTCAATTTTTCATATTCTGTATAACCTGGCAATTTAATGATTTCCATTCGATCCAATAAAGGATATGGTATATTATCTTGAATATTACTAGTAGTTATAAACATTACTTCTGATAAATCAAAATCAACTTCTAAGAAGTGATCAGAAAAGCTATGATTCTCTTCTGGATCTAAAACCTCTAGCATAGCACTTGAAGGATCTCCTCTAAAATCAGCTGACATCTTATCAATCTCATCTAAAAGAAATACAGGGTTTTTAGACTTTCCCTTCGTTAAAGATTGTATAATCCTTCCTGGTAAAGCCCCAACATATGTTCGCCTGTGACCTTTTATCTCGGCTTCATCTCTAGCACCACCCAAGGAAATTCTTACAAAATTTCTATTCAATGCTCTAGCAATAGACTTCGCCAACGAGGTTTTACCAACGCCCGGCGGCCCAACAAAGCACAAAATCTGGCTTTTTAGATCTTTGGTATGTTTTTTAACTGCTAAATATTCTAATATGCGCTCCTTGGCCTTATCTAATCCATAGTGATCAGCATTCAAAACTATGTCTGCCGCCTTTATATCAAGGTTATCCTTAGTTCTTGCCTGCCAAGGCAATCTCAAAAGCCACTCTATATAATTTCTAATTACTGCACCCTCAGGAGAAACAGGACTCATACGCTCAAGCTTCTTGACTTCGCGCAAAGCAATTTCACGAGCCTCATCGCTCATTCCTGATTTTTTTATCTCTTTGGATAAACTTACTACTTCTTTCTTTTCTTCTTTTTTATAACCAAGTTCCTTCTCAATAGCCTTTAATTGTTCTTGCAGATAATAATCTTTTTGAGATTTATCCAATTGCTTTTTAACATCACCTAATATTTTCTGCTCAACCGTTAAAATCTCAATTTCTGAATTTAACATAGTCCCTAAATGCTTGAGCCTTTTAATAGAATCTACTTCTTCTAAAAAGCGCTGCTTTTCAGGAATTTTAATATTTAATTGAGCCGCTATAGCATCAGCAAGCTCAGAAGGTGAATTCATTGAATTTATTGAAACTATCGTTTCACCGCTTATCTTTGGATTCAACTTTGCATAATTTTCAAATTGATTAACCACGGTACGCATTAACGCTTCTACTTCTAGGGTGATTTTCAATTTTTCATTTAATGCTTTAAGCTCTACCCGATCATAATCAGCCATGGAAATAATCTTTTTTATTTCGGCTCTCTTTTTAGCTCCAACAACTACCTTATATGAACCGTCTGGCAATTTAAGCGCCTGTAAAACCTCGGCCAAAACACCGACGCGATATAGATCGCTTTCCTTGGGTGATTCTACAAGATAATTCTTCTGAGTACAGAGAAATAGAATTTTATTTGTTTCTAATGATTTTTCCAATGCATTTATAGATTTTCCCCTACCCACCAAAAGTGACATAACCATATGCGGAAAAATTACTAAATCTCTAATTGGTAATAACGGTATTTTTTCGCTCATTATTTTTGACTTTCAATAACCTCATCTACTAGGCCATAGCTCTTAGCTTCTTCAGCTGACATGAAAAAATCTCTATCTGCATCTTTTTCAACTCTCTCTAATGTCTGACCTGTATGTTTAGATAAAATTTCATTTAATTTTTCTTTTAAACGTAATATTTCTTTAGCCTGAATACTAATATCAGTAGCAGCTCCACTGGCACCACCCCACGGCTGATGAATCATAACTCTTGCATGCGGCAAAATATACCTTTTTCCTTTTTTACCAGCTGCTAATAACAGCGCACCCATACTGGCCGCTTGACCCATACAATAAGTAGCTGCATCGCATTTAATAAACTGCATTGTATCGTAGATAGCAAGACCAGCAGTGACACTTCCACCAGGAGAATTAATATATATGCTTATTTCTTTTTTGGAATCCTCCATCTGTAAAAAGAGTAACTGGGCAATAATTATATTTGCGACATCTTCATCAATCACTGTACCAATAAAGATAATCCTATCCTTAAGAAGACGTGAAAATATGTCATACGACCTCTCTCCTCTGGCAGACTGTTCAACTACCATCGGAACTAAATGCTGGGCCTTTTCAGATAATCTTGCCATATTCTTCTCCTTATTTTGAAATTTCTTTTATCTTTGCTTCAGTAACCAAATAATCAATTACTTTTTCTCTTTCTATTTGTTCTTTTAGGGTGTCTATAGAATTATTTTTTTGAAAATATTCTTTTATTTTTTCAATATCGGTCTTATTTTGTTTCGCTAATAATTCTAAACGTTTCTCTAATTCATCTTCAGAACAAGTTATGTTTTCAGTCTTAGCAATTTCCTCAGTTAAAAAGTATACTTTAACCTGTCCCTCGGCATCCTTAAGAGCATTATTAAAAAGTAATTCTTCCTGCTTGTCAATTTCTTCCTGCGGCAATCCCTGATAAGCAAGGCGCATTTTAACATCCTTTACAATCTGAGTTGCCTGGCTTTTAATCATGCTTTCAGGAACGGTCATCGGGTTGAGTTGAATAAGTTGTTCGGCTAATTGTTTCTCAACTTCCAATTTAATTTCGTTTTCTTTCCTTGCTTTTGTATCCGCCTTAAGTGCTTCTTTAAAGTCAGCCACTGTTTTATAATCACCTAAGCCCTTTACAAATTCATCATCTAGCTTTGGAAGACTTTTTTCCTTAATTTCCTTAACCTTTAATTTAAAATCAGCTTCTTTACCAATAAGTTCTTTCTTGGGATAATTCTCTGGTAATTTTGCTTTTACTTCAATTTCATCGTTGGGTTTAGCACCCTTAAGCTTAGTCGTTATCTCTTTAATTTCATTAGGATTATCTCCTAATGAAAACCAAGCGCCATCCCTTTTTTCAGTTTTACCATCTATTGTAAATTCATAATCAGCTACAACAAAATCACCATCTTTTGCAGCTCTGCCATCAATAGTCTTATACTCAGCAAATTTCTCTTTAGCCATCTTAATGGCTTCTTCAATTTCAGAATCATCAATTTTTAACTTTCTCTTGCTGACATTAAGGCCTTTATATTTTTTCAGCTTTACAGCCGGCCTAACATCAACTACTGCTTCATAATAAAGCGGTTCGCCATCAGCAAATTTTACCTGACTTACTTCAGGATGCGCTACCGGACTTATCTTATGATCTTTAATTGCCTGAGTGTAAGTTTGAGGGATTAATCTATTTAAAACCTCGTCCTTCGCCTCTTTAGAATGGCGCTGCTCAATAATATTTCTAGGAGCTTTACCTTTTCTATATCCCGGAACCTCAGCTACTTTAGCTATTTCTTTATAAACAATATCTAGTTCTTTTTGAACTATATCGTTAGGGATATTAATTTTTAAAACTTTTTTACAAGGATTTACCTCTGTAACACTAACTTTCAAAATACTGCTCCTTCCTGAATTTATAATCTTCTATACAAGTAAAACAAAATGTTGAACACCTAAAAAAATGGAGCGGGAGACGGGATTCGAACCCGCGACGTCAACCTTGGCAAGGTTGCACTCTACCGCTGAGCTACTCCCGCAATAAAGTGTTTATATGACCTAACTTAAATGGTGCGGACGGAGAGGGTCGAACTCTCACCCTATCACTAGGACAGGATCCTAAATCCTGCGCGTCTGCCAGTTCCGCCACGTCCGCTTCTACAAATGGTACCCGCACAAGGACTACAACCTGTCACTTTCGCTCCTTAAGGACAAACCCTGATGGTTTTTCCTTAATATTCTTTTTCCTTCCGCAAAGAAGTTCAAGTGCGCCGACAAAGGGAAACAATCTTTTTCCCTATAGCCCTTTTTTAAGCTTCAATTCCT
>JAVCCI010000048.1 GCA_030765555.1 Candidatus Kappaea frigidicola | reverse complement strand
TCAATGTCAACTTCAACGCCCTTTAGTATTCTCAAGCCCTTTACTTTTTTCTGAACCTGATCAATTTTTTTTAGGTGATTCCAAAGTTGTTTTTCATTAAGCCCATTAGCAACCTTAACAGCCTTGGAATGCTCTGTTATGGCAATATACTCAAGATTAGCTTCTCGTGCAGCCTCCACCATCTCAATAATTGAACTTCGCCCATCACTGGCTTTTGTATGTATATGCAAATCCCCTTTTAAATCCTTATATTCAATTAAATTAGGCAACTTACCTATCTCAGATGCTTCAATTTCACCAGAATCTTCTCTTAGTTCAGGAGGAATATAGGTTAAATCTAGAATCTTATATACATCCTTTTCGCTTTTTGTAGCTATCGCTATATCATTCTTAAATATGCCATACTCATTTAATTTTAGTTTTTTAAATTTAGCTATTTTTCTTAAATGAACATTGTGATTTTGTGATCCAGTAAAATAAATCCAGGCTGAAGCAAAACTACTATCATCTACTAGCCTCAAGTCAATTTGAATATCATTTTCAGTTATTACACTAATTTTTGTCGGTCCACTAGCTATAACCGTTTTGAAATGTTTGAATCTTAAAAAATAATTCTTTAACTCATCCACCTCCTTCGAAGAAACTAATATATCTATATCACCAATAGTCTCCTGTCCTCTCCTTAAACTGCCAGCAACTTCCAGGTAATCAATTTTAATTTTAGAGTTTCTGAGATAATCAATAATACTTTTAGCTAAATCATCAGCATCTTTTAAATTCAATCTTTTATCAAGTTTTTTATATTCTTTAATAGATGCAAGTATATTATTCTGACTTTTTTCACCAAAGCCTTCTAAATTCATAACCTTATCACTAAGACACGCAATTTTTAAGTCATTAATATTTTTTACTTTTAGTTTCTCCTTGATAATTTTGACATGCTTGGGGCCAACTCCGGTAATTTTTAGCATCTCTAAAATTTCTGGTGTTACTTTTTCTAATAAATTATCATGTCTCTTAAGTTTACCCGTAGTCACTATTTCTTCAATCTTTCTAGCGATTTGCTCACCAACTCCGGGAATATCCTTAAAAATGTCCGCTTTGCCATTATATATATTCTCTAATGGCTGAGCTTGTTCTTTTATGCTTAGAGCAGCTTTACGATAGGCTCTTACTTTATAGAAGTCATCCCCTAAAATTTCGAGCATATCAGCCATCTCCTCAAATATGTAAGCAATATCATTGTTTTGCATCTAAATAACTATCTCTTCCTCTTTGTGATTTTAATTCCTGCATCAGACATTTCTTTTGCTCCTAAAACTCCACCCTAATAATAATCATTTTGAACATAAAACAACCAAAAGGGCTTTTTTGAACATTGTTATTCCTTTAAATAAATAAGTTAACTTCGACAAACATCATGAATAGCTTCGGAAAATGTAGGGTGGGCATAAATGAGTTCAGCTATATCTTTTAAGGTTAATTTCTTATCTATAGCTATAACAAGTTGATGAATTAGCTCTGAAGCATCGTGAGCAAGAATAGCAGCTCCGAGAATCCGTTCACTAGATGCCTCGTATATGATCTTAATAAAACCTTCTGGATAATTACTAGCTACCGCTCGGCCGCAAGCTCTCATTGAATATTTATTAATTTTATAATCAATTTTTTCAGTTTTAGCTGTTTCTTCTTTTATGCCTACTCGAGCAAATTCATAATTTGAATAAACTACATTAGGTATTAAGTTTATATCAATGTTTTTCAGTTCTTTATTTAATATCGAATTCACAGCAACATCAGCTTGTTTATAAGCACTATGAGCCAACATAGGGTAATGAGTAATATCTCCAATAGCATAGACATTATTAAGCGTTGTCTGCATCTGCTCATTAATAACAACTTTACCCTTTTGGGTTTTTATGCCTATTTTGTTAAGAGTTTCACAATCAATATTTGCACATCTACCCACAGAAACTAAAACTATGTCTGCTTCAAATGATGCTTCACCATCCTGTTTTTTAATAATACCTTCAACCACAGAAGTTTTATTCTTTATACTAGCTGACGCATTAGTAAAGATACTAATTCCTTGCTTCTTTAGTATTGCCGTTAAACCCAAAGCTACATCCTTATCCTCTTCGGGAAGTATATGGTCTCGTAATTCAATAATTTTAACCTCTGATCCAAGATTGCTAAAAATACAGGCAAATTCAATACCAATAGCTCCTCCGCCAACAATGACCACTTTAGAAGGAAGTTCATCTAATTCAAGGGCCTGCTTACTAGAAAGAATTTGTTTTCCATCATATTTAAAGCCTGGTATCTCAGAAGCAATAGAACCCATAGCTAATACAATATGCTCAGCTTCAAGCTTAAGTTGATTGTCATCTTTTTTAATAATTACCTCTTTAGCACTTATTATCTCAGCTTCACCTTCAATGAAATCAATATTATTGCTTTTAAATAAAAACATAAGCCCTCTTCTTAAAGAGTCACTGACCTTTTTTGTATAAGCAATAAGATCTTTAAAAATAGGCTTTTCACTTGATATATTAAGACCATAACCAGCACCATTTTTAGTTATTTCGTGGTGCAGTTTAGAAATCTTTATTAAGGCTTTTAGAGGTATGCAGCCTTCATTCAAACAGGTTCCACCTGCTTGATTAGAACTCTTTTCAATAAGAGCTACTTTCTTTTGCTCCTTAGCAAGACTTATAGCCGCTGAATAACCTGCTGGGCCAGCTCCAATGCAAATAACATCGTATTTATTATCCATTCTCTCTACCTTTTATAATTACCTATACTATTAATAGTTATATTTCCAGCATTCTCTCTATAGCACCGCGTGCTTTTTGAGCTATGCTTTCATCAACTTTAACTTCATGTTTTTGATCCTTTAGACACGCATATAGATTCTCTAATGTAATTAATTTCATTGTCGGACAAATGGCTTTTTCAATAGGATAGAAAATCTTATTTGGATTATCAATTTTCAGCTGATGCAATATCCCGATTTCAGTAGCTACAACAAACACATTTTCAGGAGATTCCTTAGCATACTTTAGCATACCCGCAGTCGAACTAACACAATCAGCCATTTCAAGAATATCAGGGTTGCATTCTGGATGAGCCATGATCTTCGCTTGCGGATGCTCACTTAAAATATGCTTAAGATCATCAGTCTTAATATTAGTATGTGTATTACAAGACCCCTGAAAACATATAAGATTTCTATTGGTTTCTTTTGAAGTATAACTACAAAGATTTTTGTCTGGAATAAATATTATCTCTTTTTCGGGACTAATAGAATTAACAACTTTTACAGAATTAGACGATGTGCAACATATATCAGATTCAGCTTTTATAGCCGCAGTCGTGTTGATATAGCAGATTACTTCGGCTTGAGGGTATTTACCCTTAAGTTCTAATAATTCATCCACAGTTATTGTATCAGCTAAATAACAGCCAGCATTTTTTTCAGGAATCAAAACTTTCTTTTCGGGAGATATTATAGCAGCTGTTTCTGCCATAAAATTCACTCCGCAAAATACAATGATATCTGCTTCTGTTTCTGCAGCTTTACGACTTAAAGCTAATGAATCACCTAAGATATCAGCTATATCCTGTATCTCTGGCCGCTGATAATAATGAGCTAAAATTATTGCATTAAGCTCTTTTTTCAATTTAATGATTTCTGATACAATAGTTGCCTTATCCATTTTATTCATCACACACCTCTTTAATTATTCCTCCCCCAATTACTTTATCTTTATCATAAAAAACAACTGACTGTCCTGGTGTTATGGCCCTCTGGGCCCTTGAAAAAATTATCTGCCACTTATTCTTTGATATATGATTTATAATAGCGCTTGATTCTTTGTGTCTATATCTTATTTTGACTTTAGCCTTCAGGCTTTTCTTAATACTCTTATCAGTTGAAAAAATTACATCATGTATATTAAGTTTTTTATTATACAACCATTTTTGAGGTGCTGCAACTATGCAATTACTTTTATTAATTATTTTTATAACATATAAAGGCTCTCTATAAGCTATTCCGAGACCTTTTCTCTGCCCTACTGTATACAACATAAAACCTTTATGGCTACCGATTTTATTATTTTTAATATCTACAATATCACCTTTAACTGGCTTTATATTGTAATTCCTTTTTAAAAAACCTTCGTGATCTTTATCTGGAATAAAACAAACTTCTTGGGATTCCTTATTCGAATACTTACTTAAATCACATTTATTAGCAATAAGTTTGACTTGTTTTTTAGTAAGCGTTCCTAAGGGAAAAATAATATTTGGTAATTCATTATTTTTTAAAGTATAAAGGAAATAAGATTGATCTTTGCTTTTATCTTTCGCCTTTTTTAAAAAAAACTCTTTCTTAGTTTTATCAAAAGCAATCCTAGCATAATGGCCCGTCGCCACAAAATCAGCTTTGATTTTTTTTTGCTGATAAAAAAGCTCTTTAAATTTTATTAATCTATTACATCTAATGCAGGGATTTGGAGTCAGAGCATTTACGTAGCACTTTACATATTCATCAATAATATTTTTCTTAAATGTCTGGTTAGATTTTTTTACGATTAACTTAATTTTTAATTTTTTTGCTATAGCCGCAACAACCTTGCGGTCTTTTTGATTAGCTTTCTGATTAATATCAATGTACAAACCTATGACATCATAACCCTGTTTTATTAATAAATAAGCGGCTACAGCTGAATCTACGCCGCCGCTTAATCCAATAACAACTTTCTTTTTCATTTCATGTGGTCTTCTTGCTAAACAACCGATTCTACGGCTTTTACTTCCGGCAATTTATCTTTTAGAGCTTTTTCAACACCCATCTTAATTGTAAAAGTAGACATCGGGCAACTTCCACAAGCACCCTTGAGGCGCACTCTAACTATTTTATCCTCGGTAACTTCAACTAAATCAAGATCTCCACCATGACTCAAAAGCATCGGTCTTACTTCCTCTAAAATCTCTTTTACTTTAATAACAAAATCTTTATCAGCACTCACCTTAAACTCCTTTTTATTTTTTTCTCTCTTTGAGTTCGTTTATTTTTTTATCCGAACCAACTGTTGCAATACTTTCCACTGGCTCAGATAAATAAAACTTGCCTTTTTTTATCCAACTTTTTAACTCTAGGGCTATTTCTTTAGCCTTAACGTAACTAGAAAGACTAGCTGTGGGAATCCTCTTTGAGCCAATTTTAAGTTGGCCACTTTTAAGTTGCTCATAATTAACTTCCGGCAATTTAATTTTCAACTTACTCTTTTCCTTGGGAGCATAATCAACCACTTGGGTATATATATCTCTATCCTGAACAGCTGTGTAGCGACATATTTCTTCATTTAAAATAGGTATAGGAATACCTATGCCCACTGTCAAACTAACCCCATATCCCAATATTGAAGCTCCTTTTAAATATTTAGCTTTCATTGCCTTCAAATCACCGATTACAGCAATAGTTCCAGCAGCACTTTTGGGCACTCCACCCTTAGTCCTTTTTACATGTGGATTATGCTGAGTTCCATCCCATGCAACGTAACCTATTCCCCCGCCCAAGAAAATTCTACTGCCTATACCTATCGTTTTGTAATAAGGATCATTTATAAGCGGAGACAACTGACCGGCACTACAATAATTAGCATTACCCAACCTGGGTTTCAAAGCACCCATATAAGTATAAATCATCTCATCTGAAAGATTCACTGCTACATTATAATTTTGATAACAATTCCTGGGATTAAATAAAACTGCATCATTTAAATCCTTAAGGTTAATAAGGGTTTCTACTTTCTTGCGCGGATAACAATCAGTCCCATAACCAGAAACATTTAATCTTATATCCTTTTTGGCCACTAAGTCTTCTATTACATGGCCTCCTCCATAAATAAATTTACCTGGATGGACTTTATTTTTGGGATCATCTTCAGATAAAACTGTAGCTCCTAAATATAAATCAACTGCCGCAAAACCGCAATAAGCAGGTACATCATTTAGATAAGCTGTACCACCACCTGCTTTAATCCTAGGCTTACTATGACCAAAGTTAAAATAAATCCCAGAAGAACACATTGGGCTAAATGTTCCCGTAGTTACCACATCTACTTCTTTGGCCGCTTTTTTTAAACCTTTTTTTGCAACTATATCAATGATTTCCTCGGCATCAACAACTACTGCCTTACCTTTTTTAATTTTCTCATTAATTTCTTTTATTGTCTTGGGCATAACTAC
>JAVCCI010000060.1 GCA_030765555.1 Candidatus Kappaea frigidicola | reverse complement strand
GGTTCTATTAGTGTAATGAGAAATACTAAACAAATTCAACCTCAGGTAAGGAGTACATACACGTAAAAATGGAAAGATCAGAAATTAAGGCAGTCATTGAAGCGATGCTTATATCAACCGAAGAACCTTTGGCCATTGAGCAAATGCGGCTAGTTTTTGATAATGTTGATGTTAGTTTAATTAAAGCAGCAATTAGTGATTTGAAGCAGGAGTATGAAGATACCCAAAGAAGTTTTGAAATTAATGAAGTTGCAGGCGGCTATCAAATTGGAACTAAAATTAAATTTGCTAAATATCTTAGGAAGCTTTTTAGCAATAAACATACTGATCGACTTTCTAAGCCATCACTGGAAACTTTAGCAATAATAGCCTACAAGCAACCAGTAACAAGACTTGATGTTGAGGAAATTAGGGGCGTAAATGTAGATGGTGTAGTTCGTAGTCTATTGGAAAAGGGATTAATTAAAATAAAAGGCAGAAAAGAAGTAATTGGTAGACCTTTTTTATATGCTAGCAGCAATCTTTTTCTAAAATATTTTGGCCTTAAGACTCTAGCTGATTTGCCACCAATTGAACAGTTTAAAGAAGTGGCTGATGAAATAATGCGAGAAGAGAGCAGCGAATCTAATGAAACGCCTGTTGTAAATAGTATATATGATAAGCCCAAGGTTGAAGAGGACCAAGAAGTCGTAGAATCTGAAATTGAAGAAGTTATGAAGGCTAGTAGAAAACAGCTAAATGACTTCGATGAAACAAATATGAATGATGATACATCAATATCTGATTCTCAAGAGGAAGCAGTAGATACAAATGAGAACCAAAATATTACAAAGGAGCTAAAAGATGGGACTCAAGAAGCTACGCAAGAAGATTAATGAATTAGATGAGCATATAATCAAGCTTTTAAATACAAGAGCAAATATTACTTTAGATATTGGTAAAGAGAAAGACAAAACCAAAAAGAAAATATATGCTCCGGCAAGAGAAAAAGAAGTTTATAAGAATATTCTTCAGAATAATAAAGGACCGCTTGAAGATAATTCTTTGAAAGCTATCTATAGAGAAGTTATGTCAGCGTCTTTGGCCCTGGAAAAGAAAATAAAGGTAGCGTATTTAGGTCCAGAAGCTACGTTTACCCACTTGGCATCTTTGAGTAAATTTGGATCATCAGTAGAATACCTGTCATGTGAAAATATTAATGATGTTTTTAAAGAAGTTGAAAAGGGCAGAGCTGACTACGGCGTAGTGCCTATTGAAAATTCAACTGAAGGTGCAATTACATATACCTTGGATATGTTTGTTAATTCTGAACTTAAAATATGTTCTGAAATATTATTTGAAATAAGTCAAAATTTAATTTCAAATTCACCTCTAAGTAAAATTTCTAAAATTTATTCAAAGGCGGAAGTTTTTGGACAATGTAGATTATGGCTGGAGAGAAATTTACCCAGAGCAGTGTTAATTGATGTGGCTTCAACAACTGCTGCAGCAAAAAAGGCTAAATCTTTAAGTAATTCTGCAGCTATTGCTTCTGAATTAGCTGCTAAGGTTTATAATCTTAAGATAGTGGCTTCTTCAATTGAAGATAATTCTGATAATATGACTAGGTTCTTAGTTATTGGTAAGAATGAAGTGCCTTATACGGGAAAAGACAAAACTTCAATTGTATTTTCAGTTAAAGATAAGGTGGGTGTTTTATATGATATGCTGGCTCCTTTTAAGAAGAATAAAATAAACCTGACGAAGATTGAGTCACGTCCTTCAAAAAGGGGTGCATGGAAGTATCATTTCTTTATTGATTTTGAAGGTTATCATGAGGACAAAAAAGTAAAAATAGCCTTAGATGCTTTATCGAAGCATTGCCACTATTTAAAAATATTGGGATCATACCCAAAATTTTAACTAAGGAAGTAAAATGAAAAAATTAACAAGGGATAATATAGATAACATAAAGCCCTATGAACCTGGTAAACCTATAGATGATGTTAAAAGAGAGCTTGGTTTAAGTGAAATAATTAAGTTGGCATCTAATGAAAACCCATTGGGAGTTTCTCCTTTAGCTCTAAAAGCTATGGAGAAATCTTTAGCAGATGTTTATCGGTATCCTGATGGAAATAATTATTGCCTTCGCAGAAAACTTGCTCAAAGATTTAAAGTTGATATAGATAATATTATTATTGGTAATGGTTCTAATGAAATAATTGAGCTTTCAGTCAAAACATTTTTATATGAACATGAACAGGTTATTACATCGAGTCCTGATTTCTTGATATTTAAATTAGCAACTTTGCAGGAAGCTGGAAAAGTTATCGAAGTTCCTTTAGATAATTTTTACTGCAATTTGGATAAGATTTATGAAGCGATAAACGAGAAAACTAAAATCATCTTTCTTTCTAATCCTAATAATCCTGTGGGTACGTACATAGAAGAAGGAAAATTAAAAAACTTCATCGATAAAGTTAGTGAAGATGTCATCATTTTTCTTGATGAGGCTTATTGTGAATTTGCGAAGAATATTTCTGAATATCCAAAAAGTCTTAAATATTTAAGTAAACCTAATATTATTATTTGCAGAACGTTTTCGAAAGCATATGGTTTGAGTGGATTAAGGTTAGGATATGGTATAGCTAATAAAAGCCTAATTCAAGCCATGAATAAAGCTAGGCAACCTTTTAATGTAAATATGTTAGCACAAGTTGCTGGTGAAGCTGCACTAGATGATGATGATTTTCTTAATAAAACAATAGAAACGACTGAAGCAGGAAAAATATATATTTATAATGAACTAAATGAATTAGGACTTGATTATGTTCCTAGCGCTACTAACTTTATTCTTATAAATGTTAAACGAGATGCCGACGAAGTTTTTAAGCGTTTGTTGAAAATGGGTATTATTATTAGAAGTATGAATGCATATAAGCTAAACAATTGGATAAGAGTCACAATTGGTACGCAAGAAGAGAATAGAACATTTATAGATAGTTTAAGAAAAATAATTAAGGGAGATTAAATAGTGATTATTATATTAAAGCCAGACATTACAGAAGAACAAATTCAGCATATTGAGGAACGCATTAAGAAGCTTGGACTTAAACCAGTTCTTTCTAAGGGCATTGAAAGAAGTCTTATTGGAGTTATTGGGGAGGAAGATAAGCTTCGCATAACACCTCTTGAGGCAATTGAAGGAGTAGAAAAGGTAATGGCTGTTTTAAAGCCATACAAACTTGCTTCTAGGGACTTTAAAAAAGAATCCAGCGTTGTTAAAATTAAGGATGTGCAAGTTGGTGGTAAGTCATTGGCTGTTATGGCTGGGCCTTGTTCTGTTGAAAGTATAGAATTATTGAGTGAAGTTGGACATCTTGTAAAAGAAGCAGGAGCAAATATTTTAAGGGGTGGGGCTTTTAAACCTAGAACTTCTCCCTATAGTTTTCAGGGTTTGGGTGAGGAAGGTTTAAAATATTTGCAAGAAGTGGGAGCAAAGGAAGGCTTGCCCGTCGTAACGGAAGTAATGAATATTAAGCAGATACCTATTGTGGATAAATATGCTGATGCTTTTCAGGTGGGTGCTAGAAATATGCAAAATTTTGATTTATTAAAAGAACTAGGCAAAACCAGAAAACCAGTTGTTTTGAAGCGAGGTATGAGTGCAACTATAAAAGATTTGTTGATGTCAGCTGAATATATTCTTTCAGAAGGAAATATGAATGTTATTCTTTGCGAAAGAGGAATAAGGACTTTCGAGGATGCCACTAGAAATACGCTTGATTTAAGCGCCGTGGCGGTTATTAAAGAGCTTAGTCATTTACCTGTAATTGTCGATCCTTCTCATAGTACCGGTAAGTGGAGCTTAGTGGGACCTATGTCTTTAGCGGCCATTGCAGCAGGTTGTGATGGTTTAATGATCGAGGTGCATACTAATCCCGAAGAAGCGCTCTCAGATGGTTCACAATCTCTGAAGCCTGAAAAATTTGAAGAGCTAATGAAAATGATTAAAAAAGTCGCAGAATCAGTCGGACGATCAATATGAGAAAAGTTATGTTTAAAAAAATAAGTATTATTGGAGTGGGTCTTATAGGTGGCTCTATTGGATTAGCAGTTAAAAGATCAAAATTAGCTCATGAGGTTACAGGGTCTACGAGTTGTAAGGCTACACTAACGAAAGCCATTAAAAGGAAGGCCATTGATAAGGGAAGCCTTGATTTAGGTGAATGTGTCAAAGATGCTGACCTAGTAATTTTGGCTGTACCAGTTGCTGAAATGAAAAA
Source organism: Candidatus Kappaea frigidicola (assembly GCA_030765555.1). GTDB lineage: Bacteria > Omnitrophota > Gorgyraeia > JAGLLT01 > JAGLLT01 > Kappaea > Kappaea frigidicola. The sequence continues at coordinate 6,374 of JAVCCI010000060.1, read as the reverse complement.
CATTCTCACATTAATCACCACTCATCTTAAACCTGATTGCATTGTTATGGATATAGCGAGTACTAAAGGAGAGATTGTCAGTATTGCTGAAAAGATACTACCAAAAGGAATATTTTTTGTAGGTACACATCCGATGGCTGGCTCAGAAAATAGAGGAGTTGATTTTGCAGCGGCTAACCTATTTAATGATTCTGTTTCAATCGTTACTCCAACAGCAAGAACAAATAAAAAGTGCCTTAATAAGGTTAGTCAATTTTGGCGTAAACTAGGAGCTCGAGTATTTTCATTAAGTCCAAAGAAACATGATGAAGTTGTAGCTTCTGTAAGTCATTTGCCTCATGCTATTGCCGTATCTTTAATGAATGTAGTGAGCCGGCCTGAATTAAAGTTTGCTGCTGGCGGTTTTAAGGATGTTACTCGGATATCAAAGTCATCCGAAATGATATGGAAGGGAATCTTTGCATCTAATAGTAAGGAAATAGTTAAAAAAATTGATATTTTTATAAAAGAATTGGGCGATTTTAAAAAGGCTCTGGAAAAATCAGATAAAAATAAAATAAAACTAAAGTTGAATCAAGCAAGAAAAAAACGTGGTCAAATATAAAATTGGGAAAAAATTATATTATTGCAGTTGACGGTCCCGCTGGTTCTGGCAAAAGTACCATTGCTCGTATGGTTGCTGAAAAATTAAATTATCTATATATTGATACAGGAGCTATGTATCGAGCACTTACTCTGAAGGCTTTAAAAACTAATATCTCCTTAGATGATCCCTTAAAATTAATCAAACTTGCACAAACAACAGATATAAAATTCGAGTCACAGAACAATACTTTAAAAATTTTATTGGATTCGAATGATGTTACTACCCAAATTAGAGAACCTCAAGTTACTAGGAACGTTGTCCACTTAGCTAATATACCTGAAGTAAGAGAAATTATGGTTGAGCTACAGAGATCTCTTGGTAAAGATGGTGGGGTAGTTGTTGAGGGTCGAGATATTACAACAGTTGTTTTTCCTAATGCTCAGAGAAAATTTTACCTAGATGCTAACTTTGAAGAACGGGTACAAAGACGTTATAGGCAATTAATTGCAGAAGGAAAAAATATATCTAAAGAAGGCTTAGCTCAGGACATGAGAAATAGAGACATATCTGATAAGCAACGAGAGGTGGGAGCTTTGAGGAAAGCTGAGGATGCAATTTATTTAGATACTTCTGATTTAAGTATTAATGAAGTTATTGAAAAGGTTATAAGCTATGTTTGACGCTATCATATATTCAACATGCAAGTATACTTGCTACATAATTCTTAAGATATTTTGTCAGATTAAATTAATTAATTACCAAAATATTCCAGCCAAAGGACCAGCTATTATAGCATGTAATCATGTGAGCTATCTCGACCCGTTAATAGCCGGTTTTGGTACTAGGAGAAGAATTAATTTTATTGCTAGAGCAAGTCTTTTTAAAAATCCCTTATTTGGATGGTTTTTAAGGAGATTGGGAGCGTTTCCTCTTAAGAGAGAAGGTGGTAGTGATGCCTCAGCCATTAAAAGATCATTGAGATTGTTAAGAAGTGGAAAAATAGTTGTTATTTTCCCTGAAGGCACTAGAAGCCGCGATGGTAATTTGCAGAAGGGTCAGTCTGGTGTTGGTATGCTTGCTTTTAAATCAAATGCAATAGTTGTTCCTGTTTGTATAAGTGGTTCCGAAAAAGCTTTGCCTCGCAATAGTAAATTCTTAAAACCGGCAACGATTATTGCCAGGTTTGGCAGTCCTCTAATTCCTACCCGTGGTAAGGAACGCCCCGATTATCAAAAATTTAGCTTGCAAGTTATGCAAGCTATAGAATCTCTTCATTAATGCAATAAAAACGTCTTTGTGCTTGACAAAGCAATTTCACTATACTATGATGTGTAGATATCTTTATTTCTAAGGAGGAAATATTTTATGTTTGAAGATGAAAACCCAAACACAGAAGAACAAAACGAAAATTTAAGGCAAGAGGAGGAGACGGAAGAGTTTGATCTTGATGCTATTTACAATGAGTCATTCAAGAATCTAGAGGAAGGCAGCATAATTAGTGGCAAAGTAATTGATATTACTGATAAGGAAGTTATTGTTGATATTGGTTATAAGTCAGAAGGCATACTTTCCCTAAATGAGTTTAAAGATCCTTCAGTTATCAAAATTGATGATCAGGTAGATGTTTTATTGGAGGATAAAGAGAATGACGACGGTATGGTTATTGTCTCAAAAAGCAAAGCTGATTTGATTAGGAATTGGGAGTCAATTGTTAATAACTATAACGAGGGAGATATTATCGAAGGAACCGTTGCAAGAAAAGTAAAGGGTGGCTTGATGGTTGATATTGGTATTCAAGCATTCTTGCCTGCTTCTTTAGCTGGAGTTAGAAGTCCCAAAGAATTGGGGCAAATTGTCGGCAAATTATTAAAGTTTAAAATCATCAAAATTAACATGCCAAGAAAGAACATAGTTGTTTCTCGTAAAGACTACGTTGAGATGGAAATGTCTCAAAGCAGAGAGAAGCTTCTGGCAGAAATTGAAAAAGGTCAGCTGAAAAAAGGTATGGTCAAAAATATCACCGATTTCGGAGCTTTTGTTGATTTGGGTGGTTTAGATGGATTGCTTCATATAACTGATATGAGCTGGGGAAGAATTAGTCATCCATCAGAGATGCTGGCTATTGGCGATGATGTTGAAGTAGTTATCCTTGATTTTGATAAAACTAATAAAAGGGTTTCTTTAGGTTTGAAACAGAAGACCGCTAATCCATGGCAGGACGTAGAAGAAAAATACCCAGTAAACTCTAAGGTAAAAGGCAAAGTAGTTAATTTGGTTAATTACGGTGCTTTTATTGAGCTTGAGAAGGGGATAGAGGGTTTGATTCATATATCAGAGTTTTCTTGGATCAAAAGAGTAACTGACCCCTCAGAGATGCTGGCTATTAGTGATGTTGTAGAAGTTATAGTTTTAAACATTGATAAAGACAATAAAAAGATATCTCTAGGATTGAAGCAAATTGAAAACAATCCTTGGGAAGATATAGCTAAAAAGTACACTGAGGGTTCAAAGGTTAAAGGTAAGGTAAGACATTTGACTAATTATGGTGCCTTTGTTGAACTTGAAGATGGCATAGAGGGCTTGATTCATATCTCAGATATGTCGTGGACTAAAAAGATTAATCATCCAGAAGAAGTTGTTAAGAAGGGTGATAAAGTCGAAGCTGTGATAATTTCTGTGGATGCCGATACTCATAAGATTTCCTTAGGCATGAAGCAGTTAACACCAGATCCATGGCCAGGTATAAAAGAAAAATATGCAACCGGACTTATCATTGATGGTAAAGTAAGTAAGGTTATGAATTTTGGAGTATTTGTTGAGTTAGAACCAGACATTGAAGGTTTAATTCATGTTAGTGAATTAGAAGATAAGCCATCTGGTGAGCTGACCGAGGTATATAAATCTGGCGATGAGATCAAAGTCCGAGTAATAAAACTAGATGATGATGAGAGAAAGATTGGCTTAAGCGCCAAGGCTGTATCTTAAGATAGACACGACTATAAAATCATAAACAAAACATAAGACCTGTTTAATAAATTTAATATTAAGCAGGTCTTTTTTATCCTTTTCGTAATTAAGATGGAGTTATTTACGATCAAAGAATATATTTTTACCTGATGCGCTTAGTGGTATTCCCAAGGCTTGTTTGATAGACTTATTTTTGAATAAGTCTTTTTTTATAGCAGCTTTTCCAGCTGAGTACATTATTCTGTTATCGGCATGCAGCATAGCGGCTATATTAACTGCAGAGCTAACGGCTATGCCAAGATCAATTGAATTATATGCACAGGAACCTTTATGCAGAAGCATTTCTTCGCAATCTTTATATCCGCAAAAACTGCAGAATTTTAAACCTGCCGGGTTTGGTTTGACTGCAATCAATAAAAGAATGTAACTATTTTTAAGATTTTGAGCATCTCTGTGAAATCCTGGCCTCTTTTCAGTTTTGGATATTTTTTCCATTTCCTCAGCCAAGCTCTTCAATTTTTGGCCTTTTATAATTTTTACTATAATATTATCCACACCTTTTGTTTTGGGTGCAGTTCTTGCAGCTAAGGCCATCTGATTAGCTATCATTTCTAAAGCTCTTTTTTCATGTATACTACATTTATCATCCATAGAATAATTTTTGCATACAATCATAATAAATGTCAATAAATAATTGACTTGATTATGTCCAGATGCTACACTGAATACATTCATTATATAGGAGAATGAGTAAGCATGAATGAAGTAAAAGACATAGACAAGCAGGTTGAGCTTCTTTTAAAGGGTGTGAGCGATATAATTTCTAAGAAGGGATTAGTTGCTAAACTACAATTAGCCAATAAAGAAAAAAGACCGTTAAGGGTTAAATTGGGCGTTGATGCATCTGCTTCTGATATTCATTTAGGAACAGCAGTACCTTTAAATAAATTACGTCAATTTCAAGATTTAGGGCACGAAGCTGTTTTCTTAATAGGTGATTTTACAGGTATGATAGGTGATCCTAGTGGAAGGTCGAAAACAAGAAAGCCCTTAACTAAAGAGCAAGTAGAAGCAAATGGTAAAGTTTTAAAGGAGCAAATATTTAGAATATTAGATCCTAAAAAAACAGAGGTAGTTTATAACAGTAGTTGGTGTAATAAAATGAATTTTTCTGAAGTTGTAAAATTAGCTTCACACTATACTGTAGCTCAACTTATTGAAAGAGATGATTTTGAAAAAAGATATAAAGCCAATGAAGCAATTGGTCTTCATGAATTTTTATATCCTTTAGTTCAGGGATATGATTCAGTTGTTCTAAAATCTGATATTGAGATTTGTGGCACAGACCAAAGGTTCAATTGTCTTGTGGGTCGCGCGTTTCAGGAAGCCTACGGGCAAGAGCCCCAGGTTATTATCATGATGCCAATTTTAGAAGGTATGGGTATAAAGGAAAAAATGAGTAAGAGTTTAGGTAATTATATTGGTATTACTGAAGAGGCCAATAGTATGTTTGCTAAAGTGATGAGTATAACAGATGAACAAGTTTATGATTATTTCCTTCTATGTACTAAATTAACGGAGATTGAGATAAAAGATAGGTGTAAGGCATTTAAAGATAAGCCAAAAGAATTAAAAGAGGAGTTAGCTTTAGAAATAACGTCTTTATATTGTGGCGAAGATGATGCTGAGAAAGCTAAGGATGTTTTTGATATAAAGCATGGTAAAAAACTACGTAATAATAATTTGTCTACAGAAGAAACAATTGAAGCCCTTAAAAAAATAGCTAAAGAAGTTGTTGTCAAAAAATCAGAATTTCCAGAAGGGAAAGTATGGATTTGCAACTTGATGAAATTGATCAAAGCGGTACCAAGTACGTCTGAGGCTCGTAGAGCTATATCGCAAGGGGCCGTTAGATTCAACGGAGAAGTGTTAAAAGATATTAAATTTGAGGTCTCTTTAGACAGCAAAGAATTCCTGTTGCAATCTGGAAAACGAAGTGTCTTTTGTGTTAAAATTAAGTAAAAAAATACCTTGACATAAAATGCTTTTCCATGTATCGTATAAACACTTTTAATAACCTTTTAAAAGTTTTTTTTTCTATAGTATTTACCTTGACAGTATGTATCTAGTATGTTAACATTAAAATTCTCTGACACTCTAAAGTCATACGACTTAAAAAGCGGAGATTTTGTTGAAAATTAATTTTAAAACATTTTGGTAATTTTTTACTCTGATTAACCTTTTTTTAAAATATATAAAAGGCATCTTCAGATGCTCTTTTTTTGATCTTTGAAAATAAATAGCCAAGTAGTAAACCTCATATATTGTGAGGGTTTCCATTAGTTCAGGATATAATCCCGATTTATCGGGATAATATTATCAAACATGAGAGTTTGATCCTGGCTCAGAACGAACGCTGGCGGCGTGGATTAGGCATGCAAGTCGAACGAGATCCCCATTTTAAAATACTTTCGGGTATTTTATCGGGGTGAGAGTGGCGCAAGGGTGAGTAACGCGTGAGTAATTTGCCCTCAAGCTCAGGATAACTCGCCGAAAGGCGGGCTAATACTGAATAAGACCACGAACGGACATCCGTATGTGGTAAAAGATGGCTTAGTTCTTTGAACGCTATCACTTGTGGATGAGCTCGCGTCCTATCAGCTTGTTGGTAAGGTAAAAGCTTACCAAGGCATTTGACGGGTAGCTGGTCTGAGAGGATGGTCAGCCACACTGGGACTGAGACACTGCCCAGACTCCTACGGGAGGCTGCAGTCGAGAATCTTTGGCAATGGACGAAAGTCTGACCATGCGACGCCGCGTG
>JAVCCI010000085.1 GCA_030765555.1 Candidatus Kappaea frigidicola | reverse complement strand
TTTATGTCATCTTCTGCTTTAGCTCTTTTTTCTTGGGCTAATAAATGTCTGCTTATTGAATCTTCTAATCTTCTAATAGCCTCTTCTTCTGTTCTGCCCTTAGAAAAGAGCTCTAATTCAGGACAGGCTGCAACATACATGTTGTCGTTGCTCTTATAAACTTCAATTTCCATGGCTTTTCCAATTAGGGTTAGAATTATACCAATTTAGACTATTTCTGTCAATATTTAAGTTACTTCTCGTCGATTCTCAAGTGCTCTACCTAAGGTCACCTCGTCCACAAATTCAATATCTCCTCCTACAGGTAAACCTTGAGCTAATCGAGTTACTTTTACTTTCTTCTTTAAAAGTAGTCTTGATATAAATAATGCCGTTATTTCTCCTTCTGTGTCTGAATTTAAAGCTAATATCACCTCCTTTATTTTACCCTTACTAAGCCTATCTATTAGTTCTTTTACTTTAATATGATCGGGTCCTACACCATCCAGAGGTGCTATTTTACCTCCTAAGACATGATAGAGCCCTTTATATTCATGGCTTCTTTCTATAGCAAAGATATCTGCTGATTTCTCCACTACGCAGATAGTCTCTTTATCCCTTTGATGATTATTACAGATATTACAAATATCCCCCTCAGCTAAACCAAAACAAACCTTACAGTGACTGGTTTTATTTTTAACATCACTTATGGCTTCAGATAATCCCTGAGCATCAATCTTTTCATTATTAAGGATAGCAAAGGCAATTCTCTCTGCTGAACGAGGACCTATCCCCGGCAAGTGGGAAAGTTCTTTAATGAGTTTTTCTATGGATTTTGTATAAACTGACATAAAAATCCTTTATGAAGAATATCCTTTATTTTCTTTATTTACAAATAACCCGCCAAACAACTTCTGAGCAGAAGTAACGATGGGGTTATTGACATCTATTATTTTTTTTTGGGGTTCTATTTTTTTAGTCTTCTTGGAAGCTTCTTTTTTCTTAGTAGTAATATCAACTAAATCTATAGTTATTTTTTTACCCAGTAATTCCGAAAATGTATCTACAATGAGCTTTTTATTAGCCTCAACCTCTAAACTTTCCCTGTGAAAAGCAAAGCCAGGATAAAAACCAATAGTTAAAGTATTGCCATCAAAATTTAGAGCCTCCCCTTCAGAAATATAAAGGCCGACGGATGTTTTAATCGTCTTTATAGTCTGACAGGCCTTATCCCAGGTAGATTTGAAATCATTACGGTTAAAGTCGGTATCAAGAGCAACCATCTGAGACTCACTATAGTCATCTTCTTGTGTTTCTTCTTCATCCAGTTCTTTTTTTACAATAACTTTCTTTACGGGTTTTATGGGTGTTTTTTCTTGAATAACTGGTTGGCTATATTCTGAATCTATATTACTTTCAATATTATCAATTTTAGATAGTATTTCTTGGACATTAATTTTTTCAAAATTACCTGTAAGCTTAATAAAAAGCATCTCTATGGGTATCCGGCTTAAAGGAGCTTTTAAAATATCATATTGAGCTTTAGATAATAAACTGTAAATATAAATCAACTCTTCTAAGCCAAAGGCCTCTGCTTGCTCTTTTATTTTTTTAATACTCTCTACGGTAGCATCAATTAAATCTTCACAATTATCTGCTTCTTTGGCAACAAGCATATCTCGTACATGGGAGATAAATTCACTAAGAAAAACTGATATTTCTCTACCCTTTACAATAAGCTCATTTATAATAGAAATAGCTTTTTTAGTATCATGCTTGATAATACAGTCAGCTAAATTAAAGATGACTTCTTTACCTACCGCTCCCAAAATACTATTGACATCATCTACAACTATTTCTTTATCAGTAAATGATGAAATCTGATCCAATAAAGACTCGGCATCTCTTAAGCCACCATTAACTGATCTGGCAATAGCAAATATTGCTTCATCATTAATCTTTAATTTTTCTGTTTTAGCTATATCTTTTAATTTTTTAGATATTTCTTTTGTGGTAATTCTTCTAAAATCATAACGTTGGCATCTGGAAATAACCGTTGCTAGAATCTTGCTTGGTTGGGTTGTAGCAAAGATAAATTTAACATGCGGGGGTGGCTCTTCTAAAGTTTTTAAAAGGGCATTGAATGATGAAGCAGAAAGCATGTGCACTTCATCTATAATATATATTTTATGTTTACTGTTCGAAGGAGCAAGCTTAACATTTTCAAGTAAGGTTCTCATGTCTTCAACTTTTGTTCTTGAAGCTCCGTCAATTTCCAGGACATCTAAACTATTGGATTTATCTATTTCTAGGCAGTTCTGACATTTATTACAGGGTTTAGGGCCTGGAGATTTTAGGCAGTTAAGAGATTTAGCCAGTATCCTGGCCATGGATGTTTTACCTGTGCCTCGAGGACCAGAAAAGAGATAGGCGTGAGCTATCCTGTCTGCTTTAAGGGCGTTTTCTAGGGTGGTGGTAATATGATTTTGACCTACAACCTCGCTAAAGGTCTTCGGTCTCCATTTTAGGGCAAAAGCCTGATATGTCATTATTGTCCTGATATAAGTTTAACTTCTCGTAAACCCCTTAGGGAGTTACAAATAAAAATTTTCTCTGCTTTTAATAAATCTTTTTTATAAAGGATCTTCTCTTTAAGAGGAAAATTATTTTTATTCATTAAATACTGCCTGTATACCCCATTTAAAAGACCACAACTAAGAGGTGGAGTATAATAATATCTTTTTTTCTTAATAATTATATTAGATATAGCCCCTTCAGTCACTTGCTTATGCTCATTTAAAAAGAGAATCTCAGCTAAGCCATTCTTTATGGCTTTTTTATACTCATTATCATAAATGCTTCTGTTGGTGGTCTTATGATATAAAAAAACATCGTTAGAATTCATTCTTTTTTCAGAAATAACCACCTTCAAGTCTTTGTGAAGATTTTCTTTTAGAAGACTATGGCTAATTATTAAAAAACCGGCTTTACTATATAATAATCTTAATTTGTAACTTTTTGAATTATTGAGTTGCTTAAGATGCTTTTGGAGCTTGTCTTTAATTACGCCTTCATTATAACAAAAATCAAAATATTTTAAAGAGTTTTTTAACCTTTTTAAATGATATCCCAAGAGGTCTATCTTCTTATTTCTCTTGACAAGCAGGGTTTCAATCAATTTAAAGCCTGAAGACGTTTTTTTAGTGAAATCGGCTTTTAAAAGGCACTCCTGGAATTCGCTTTCAACCTTTGAATCATAGACTATACCACTTCCAATGCCCATTTCGACTTTCTTTTTAAGCGTATCCAGCACAATAGTTCTGATGGCAACATTAAAGACAGCTTTTTTCTTAGGAGTTAAATAGCCTATGCTGCCTGTATATATACCCCGCGGTTCTTTCTCAAGATCTTTAATAATCTGCATGGCCCGAATCTTGGGTGCTCCTGTAACTGAACCACAGGGAAAGACACTGCCCAAGAGTTGATTAAGAGATAAATCTTTTTTAAGCTTAGCCCTAACTATAGAAATCATCTGTAGCAAAGTTTCATACTTTTCTATCTTAAAAAGTTCTTTTGTTTTAACAGAACCAGTTTCTGAAATTCTACCAAAGTCATTTCTTAAAAGATCAACTATCATTAAATTTTCACTGCGGTCTTTTACGGAATTTTTTAATTGCAGGATATTTTGCTTATCCTCTTTTATGTCTTTGCCCCGCTTCAAAGTGCCCTTCATGGGATAAGTTTCTATTATATTCTTATTTTTCCTAAAAAATAGTTCTGGCGAAAAAGAAAGGATGATCTGATTATTAAATTTAATTACAGCTGAGTAAGCTACTTTTTGAGAATTTCTTAAACTCATATAAAGCTCAGCCCAATCACCTGGATAACAAAACCTGTCTTTAAAAGTATAATTTATCTGATATACATCTCCGCATTCTATATGTCTTTTAACCTTCTTTATATCAGCTTTATATCTTTTATAATCTATGTTTGGAGCCGCTTCTTTTAAGAATACTTTCGGGGCCTTTTGTGATTCTTTAAAATTTTGTTTCACTTTAAGTGGATGCTTATATATTCCAAACCACAATAGAGGGAACTGGTATTTTCTTTTGGTTGAAAGTGCCTCCTCAAAAAAATAGCCGGCTTCATAACTTAAGAAACCAGCTGCATAATAACCTTTATTTATTTCACTTTCTACTTCTTCAATTTTTTCTTTTAAATCTTTACCTTTAAAACAAGTTATTACTTTTATTGGTTTTAAGAATAATAAGGTTTCCTTATTGTTCCTATCAAACCGATTGGTTTCTAAATAGACTGCATTTTTTTGGGAATTAATACTCTTTAGAGCTGATTTTAAATTTTTCATACTATTTTTTTAGGGAATCGCCCCTCTCAAAGGACATTATCCTTTTTGATTTTTTAATAGCATCCTGAGCAACGTTTATATCAGTATTTACTTTATCATTATATATTTTATAATTAACTTTATAACGGTCTGGGGTATAACTAACCATGATAACATTACATCCAGCTTTAAGGCCCTGAGCATAGCCCTGCTTTTTATCAAGAGTTGCTAAAGCTGTTGTCGCCGGAATATGTGCGTTCTTAGTAACTATTCTAGTTAATGCTAACATCTTTAAAACTAATCCTTCAGCTGGAGATTTATTGTGAGATAGCGGTGTATCATCTTGAGGAATAAAAGGCCCCATACCTACCATATCAGGTTGTAAGGCTTCTATAAAAAGAATATCTTCAGCGAGGTCTTCAATTGATTGATGAGGCAA
>JAVCCI010000025.1 GCA_030765555.1 Candidatus Kappaea frigidicola | reverse complement strand
TGGAAAGCCTACTTAAAAAACCATTGACTTTTTACGAGCTAGAACATATCCTAATAGAATCGTTTAAAGAGGTCTTTAAGGTTGATTTGAAGCTTTCAAGCTTAACTGAGGCTGAAAAAGCACTAGTCGTGACCTTGAAAACTGATAAATATGACAATCTTGACTGGAATTTAAAATTACAAGGGAAAACATTAAAAGAAAATGAATCGTACTTTGATAACCAGGAAACCTGCCTGGCTGAACAAGAAGATAAATCTTAAGAAAAAGGGACAGGCTACTTTTTAAAGAAAAGGAATAGGAATTAAGCAATGCCGAGAATTGCAAGGGGTTTAAGTGATGGTTTTATTTACCATGTGCTTAATCGCGGGAACGGCAAGCAGGAAGTTTTTCACAAGAATCAAGATTATAAATCCTTTGTTAGTTTAATGAAAGAGGCCAAGGATCGATATAAGATAGAAATTTTTGCGTATTCTTTAATGCCGAACCATTTTCATATAGTTGTGATGCCTATTCAAGGTGAACACTTAAGCAAATGGATGCAATGGCTGATGACAAGTCATGTTCGGCGTTATCATCGACACTATAAAAGTAATGGCCATATATGGCAGGGACGTTTTAAAAGTTTTGTTATCCAAGAAGATAGTCATTTATTGACAGTTCTAAGATATGTAGAAAGGAATCCTGTAAGAGCAGGGTTGGTTAGTTCGGCAAAGGATTGGATGTGGTCATCGCATAGAGAGGCAATTGGTAAAGATTCTCGCTTATTAATTAATAAAGTTCCCATAGAGTTACCTCAAGACTGGCAAGAATATGTAGATGAGCCTTTAACAGAAAGAGAATTGGAAAGGTTGCGAGAGAGCATTAAACGACAGAGTCCCTATGGAAGATCAGTGTGGCAGATACAATTAAGCAAGAAACTTGGATTGGAATCTACGCTTAGACCAAGGGGAAGACCGAGGAAGAAGGCGGGAGAAAAGGAAAAGTAGCCTGTCCCCTTTTCTTTACTTTAATTAAGAGATAAAAAATGTATCCTTTATGGTGGAAATCCGTTGATGATTTAGGAAAGGAACAAATGAATTACTTTTGGCAGTTTTATGATTTGAAAAAAATATTGTGCATTATCATTGGCATATTACTACTTATATTCTATATTGATACCTTAGTGAGATTGAAATATGAAAGACCTTTATACTTAGGAAAAATTTACGCTGTTAACACTATGCTTGGAAAGAAAAACGGCATGATAGATTGGACAAGAAGTAAAAACCTTAAAGATAAAATAAAGTCATTAGACATACAACCAATAGAACCAGAATGGATTAGAGACGAAATAGGACAATTGGCTTGGCGTTATAACTTACAATTATACAGAGCAGAGAGAATTGGTAACTACGGTAACCTTATTTTAACTTATGCTTTTATTGACCCCCACATTACAGAAGAAATATATGCTTATACTGTAGAGGTATCACCTATTGGTAAGCCAACGCTTTGGGATAGAAGCATAGGTAAACTTTTTATGAGTGAGCATAAACAACCAACTCCTAAATGGACTGTCGTAGATTATTATACCGACTCTAATGCAAGGAATTATGCGGAAAAATTGAAACTATCGCTTGAATCCGGTGAAATTATATCCAGATTTGAAAAAATGACGAAGCTGAATGAAGAAGATGGTTTTGAAGAATGGATAAGAAATATTAAAGAATATGATTCAGAAATGAGAACAAAAACAAAAGATTTTATGAAAATTCAGAATAGAGAAGTTAAGAAGTATATAAAGGATCATCTTATGGAATATAAACAACTGGATCCATTTTAAAATTGGAAAAAACCAATGAATAAAAAACAATTAATAGTTACTTGGGCAATTGGAATAGTATTATTTTTAGTTGGTTTAGGATATTTTATATTATCTTATTTTTATTCTCAATTAAACGATGCAGATTTAATTAAGCAACGTTTTATTTATATAGTAATATTCTTTATGTATTTAATAGTAATGTTAAAGATGGGTATGTTTCGTGCTAGTATGGGTTTTTTCAAATTAGTTATGTTGAAATTGTTTCCTTCTTTTGGATATAAAGGTGTAGTTAATACACTAATCAATATATATAATAAATTGAAAGGTGAGATGTCAGAACAAGAAATATTAAACCATTTAGTTGTAACAAGAATTGCTTTGTCTTTTAAAGAGGAAGCGGAAGCGGAAAAAACTTATGGTTATTTGATAAATGACAATAGCAAAACTCTCAAAGATGTAATTAAAGCTATAATCAACTATGAGTATTTTGAGAGCGTTGAGAGCAAAGCGATAATATCCAAAATACCAAGAGAAATCGTAGAAGAACAAAAGAAAAAATATATGGATTATATAGAAGAGAGATTAAAAAAGTGAAAATATTACTTCTACCAATTCTGGCATTGCTCCTTATTTCTCCCCTCGCCTGTGCTACGCAGGATTATATCTCAACAAAAAACTTGGATGGCGATGGTGAAATATTGGGGAATCCTACTCTTCACGAATATAAAATAGATATAGATAATGATGGTAAAGAGGAATTGATAAAGGTTATATACGGCGGAGGAGTTTCTGATAAACCTCTCACGATTGAAATTTACAAAGATGGCAAGCTAATAGCTACCTTAAAAGGAGAATTCGGGATTCAATCAAATTATAAAATTGAAGATGTAGATAATGACGGTAAAAAAGAAATAATTATTTGGAGTGGTTTGTGGGATTTTAGAATGGCAGGCGAGGGTGGAGTTACTAAAGAAACGTATGAAGGCCATAGTGCTCCGCATCGTTATATTGTTGTAACTTACAAATTACTACGTGGAGAATACTATCTGTGGGATATTTATACGACAAAAAAGAAATATGAGCCATTCTGCGAGGAACAACCTAAAGAGTGAAAAATGAATAATAAACAATTAATTGTTGTTTGGGGAATATTGACAAAAAGGGGCCTGGAATAAAAAACAAAATGAACAACGACGAAAGATTAAGATTTAAAAAGATATATGAAGAGATGCCTGATGAGGCACTAATAAAAAGGATGCTAGAGGGCGAAGATGAGTACACGTCAGGGGCATATGAATTATTGGTCAAGGAGTGTAAAAAGAGAAACATTCTTGAAAGGCCTGGAATTAAAGAAAGAATAGAAGAAAGTGAAAAAAAGATAAAGAAAAATAAAAAGAAAAATCATCTGCAAGAAGAAGAGTTGAAAGAAAGAAAAAAGCCCACGAATTTAAAAGTAGGGGGTGGTATTTTAGTTTTTATATCCGCAATAAACATACTTATTGGAGCGTGGGGAATTGCAACTGATTCTGTTGCTTTTGGTTTTGGAAACATAATTTTTGGTATAATATTCTTAGGTCTAGGTATAGGAGCTATAAAAAATTTAAGTTGGTGTCTATATGTAGGCTTGATAGTATGGGTTTTTGATTTTTTAGTAACTACTTGTTATTATTTATTACATTATTCAGAGCAAAGAATATTGATGTTGGCAGTAATTGTGAAAGCATGGCTTGCTTGGGAGTTAATAAAAGCTACTCCTCTATATAAAAGATTTTATTGTAGAAGAAAGGAGCTGAGTAATAAGTAAAGATGAAACCCATACTTATATTAATTTTAATATTAATCTTCACCTCTTCCCTCGTATGTGCAGGGGTTAAGCCGGATTATTTTCCTTTAGAAGAAGGTAATTACTGGGTATATCAAGATCAGATAGAAATGCAAGATCCGCAAGGAGATTTTGAAATATATAGTAAATCTCATGGAGAGAATGTCAAAGTTAAAAGAATAAATCAGCTACGCACTTTAAAAGTGCTATCTACTGAAATCAGAGGCGATTTTAAGATAGCCAAAATGCAAGAAGAAACTTTAAATGGAGCAAGGATATTTTTTTACGTGGTAAATAATGAAGATGGAAAAGTATACAGTTGTGAGGAAGAACAAATAGAAATATTTTTACCTAACGAGAAGGACGTTTCTATAGAGAAATGTCCTGAATATATATTTCCCTTGCAAGCTGGACTGAAGTGGGGCGATTCCGATGATTTAAAGAGGAAAGATAATATGTATATATACTACGTAGAGAGAATGGAAGACATAACTGTCCCGGCAGGTACTTTTAAAAATTGTTTTAAAATAGTGTATAGTACATTACCTGATAAGACTATAGAGTGGTTTTGCCCCAATATCGGTGTTGTGCGGCTTGAATACCATCATCATGGAACAATTAATAATTTAGTTAGTGAGTTAAAAGAGGTCAATTTAAAAAGAAAATGAATCGTACTTTGATAACCAGGAAACCTGCCTGGCTGAACAAGAAGATAAATCTTAAGGATTTAAATCAAACTAAAGAACTTTTAACTGACTTAAACTTGAATACGGTTTGTGAGAAAGCGCTTTGTCCAAATATCGGAGAGTGTTTTTCTAATGGGCAGGCAACTTTTATGATTTTAGGTGATGTCTGCACCCGCAATTGCCGTTTCTGCGGGGTGGCTAAGGGAGAACCTAAAGAGGTAGATTTAGACGAACCTTTAAGAGTTGCTCAGGCGGTTAAAAGATTAAACTTAAAACATGTAGTTATTACCAGTGTTACCAGAGATGATTTGGAATTACAAGGTGCTGATATTTTCAATAAAGTTGTAAAAGAAATAAAGGAAAATACCCAAGCTGAAAGCATAGAAGTCCTTATTCCTGATTTTCAAGGTAAGAAGAAATTATTTGATTTAGTAATTGAGGCCAAGCCAGATGTTATTAATCATAATGTCGAGACAGTTCCGGCTTTATATAATCAAGTTAGGCCTTTAGCCAATTATAGAGTATCACTGGAAGTATTAAGGTATACAAAAGAAAAAGACCCTTCAATATTTACTAAATCAGGCTTGATGCTGGGCTTAGGTGAAGCAGATAATGAAGTTTTAAAAGTTTTGGATGATCTAAGAGAGGTTGATTGTGATTTTTTAACCCTGGGACAATATCTTAATCCCAGTAAGAATCATTATCCGGTAGTTGATTTTATAACTCCGGAAAAATTTGAAGAGTATAAAGAAGAAGCCCTCAAAAGAGGCTTTAAATTTGTAGCTAGTGCTCCTTATGTTAGGAGTTCGTATAAAGCCAGAGAGGCTTTAGAAAC
>JAVCCI010000075.1 GCA_030765555.1 Candidatus Kappaea frigidicola | reverse complement strand
GATGCTGCTTATTCAGAGCTTTTCTTTGAAGAACCCAAGCCCATGAGTTTTTTAGAGATAGAAGGGGCTAAAGAAGTAGGCGTAGAGTTTCATTCTTTATCCAAGACCTTTAATATGACTGGCTGGAGAATAGGTTTTGCCTGCGGCAATAAAGAAGTTATCGCAGGTTTAGCTAAAGTAAAAGAGAATATAGATTCAGGTGTTTTTGAGGCTATTCAGCATGCAGCTATAGAAGCCCTGGAATTAGAAACAAATCACGTTGATGAACTTTTAAAGATGTATAAAGAGAGACGTGATATCTTTGTTGATGGACTAAATTCACTAGGCTGGAAAGTTGCCAAACCTAAGGCAACCTTCTATGTCTGGCTTCCGGTACCTCCTGGTTATACTTCAATGGAGCTCTCAGATAGCTTATTGGAAAAAGCCAATATAGTGGTTACTCCTGGAGTTGGTTTTGGAGAAAATGGAGAAGGCTACATCAGAGTAGCTTTAACCGTCGATAAAACTCGCATAGTCGAAGCAATAGAAAGGATTAAGAAACTCCATGAGTAAACTCTACATCGGTGTTGGTTCTAATAAAGGCAACCGCGAGGAATATATTAAAAGAGCCTTAGAGCATTTAAAGAATGAGGAAGATATAAAGATGCTCAAGCAGTCAGCTGTTATTGAAACAGACCCTGTAGGCAATCCTGAGCAGGAAAGATTTTTAAATCTGGTTATTGAAATTGAAACCTTTCTTGATCCGTATACCCTCTTTAAGCGTCTTAAAAATATTGAACGCTTCTTAGGCCGTAAAGAAACTGATGAAAAGTGGGGCCCAAGAGAAATAGATTTAGATATATTATTATTTGATGATCTAGTTATTAAAGGTAAAAACTTAAAAATTCCGCATCCCCAAATGCATAAAAGAGGTTTTGTCTTGAAGCCTTTGTGTGAAATTGCCCCGGATGTAATTCATCCGGGCTTAAATAAAAGTGCTAAAGACCTACTTGAGGGTTTAGATAAAGAAGATGCTAGTAGTAAAGAGAGTACAGAAACTGAAGCAACTTATCAGGAAACAGAAAGCACAGAATAAAAAAATAGGTTTTGTGCCGACTATGGGTTTCCTGCATCAAGGTCATTTAAGCCTTATAAAACAAGCCAGGCTTGAGAATGATTTTGTTGTCTTAAGTATTTTCATCAATCCTACCCAATTCGGACCTAAAGAAGATTTCAAAAAATATCCCAGAAATTTAAAAGGTGATTTATCACTTGCTAAAATAAACGGTGTGGATATATTTTTTAATCCCAGTGTTAATGAAATGTACAAAAATGATTTTCAGACTTCTGTCTGTGCAGGTGAATTGGCTAGTAAACTTTGCGGTCTAAGCCGCCCGGAACATTTTGATGGAGTCTGTACTGTCGTAGCTAAACTCTTTAATATAACAAATCCCGACGTCGCTTATTTTGGGCAAAAAGATTATCAGCAGGCCTTAATTATAAAAAAAATGATTACTGATTTAAACTTCAATATCAAACTAAAAGTTATGCCGATTATTAGAGAGACTGACGGCTTAGCAATGAGTTCTAGAAATAAGCATTTGTCGACGACAGATAGACAGAAAGCCCTTGTTATTTCTCAGGCTCTAAAAGCGGCTTCGTTAGAGTTTAAAAAGGGATGCACGGAAACAGCCGAATTAAAAAAAATAATAAAAAAATTAATATCTGGGGAAAAATATGTTAATATTGACTATATAGAAATACTTGACGCTGGCTCCCTCCAGAGAGTAAAGTATATTAAGAAGAAAGTAGTAGTGGCGGTGGCAGTAAAAATTAAGACCACCAGATTAATTGACAATGTTATTTTAAAGCCTTAAGGGATTAGGATGTTAAAAATAGGACTCATTGGTTGCGGGACCATTGGTAGTGAGATAGCCCGAGCCATAACTGATAGATTTAGTCAAGAAGCTGAGTTAGTTGCTCTTTGTGAAATAGATGAGCAGAAAGCAAAAGATTTTTTGGATACATTAGTTAAAAAACCTGAATTGCTTTCCATGGATGAGCTGATTCAAAAGAGTGAGTTAGTTGTAGAAGCAGCTGGTGGAGAAGTTGTAGCTGAATTGGTAAAAAAATGTTTAGATAAAGAAGTTGATGTAATGGCTATTAGTATCGGCGGCTTTATTGGGCATGAAGAACTTTTTGAGATGGTGGAAAAGAGCAAGTCTAGGCTTTACCTGCCCTCAGGCGCGCTTTGTGGCCTGGATGCGGTTAAGGCAGCTAAAATATCGAATATTACCCGGGCTGAGCTTATTACTCGTAAACCCCCTAAGGGTTTAAAGGGGGCACCTTATTTAGAAAAGCAGAATATTGATATAGATAATATAGAGAAAGAAACAGTGATCTTTGAAGGAAGTGCTAAAGAGGCCATTAAGGCATTTCCAAAAAATATAAATGTTTCAGCTCTTTTAAGCTTAACAAGTATTGGAGCTGATGAGACAAAAGTGAAGATTTTATCATCACCAGAGTTTACCAGGAATTCACATCAGATGATTATTGAAGGGGATTTTGGACATATAGAAACTCTAAGTGAGAATAAACCCTCACCCAATAATCCCAAAACAAGCTATTTAGCAGTGCTCTCATGTATCGCCTGTTTAAAACAGATATTGAGTCGAGTTAAACTAGGGACTTAATTTTTTGTAAAAGAAGGGGGAGGAGGTGAAAAGGGATGGCGACTAAAGTACTTAAATGTAATATTAAGAAAGAGTCTGGCTATCTTTATTTTATCGATAAAGATGGTGATGTAGCTAAGGCTAAGATGGCTCGAGGTGGCAAGAAAAAGAAGGCCGCTAAGAAAGTAGTCAAGAAGAAAGTAGCTAAGAAAAAAGTAGCTAAGAAAAAAGTTGTAAAAAAAGGTAAGAAAAAGAAGAGATAAGGTTTAATACCTTATACACATATCAGGAAAAAGCCCTTTGCAGTATTTTATATTGCAAGGGCTTTTTTTGTATTTGCTTCTAATAGAGGTAATTGCTATTTCATTTTGGTTTTGTTATAATACGACTTTAAAAGAAATTTGGGGAAATAAGGTAAATTATTAATGAAAAAAGACTATCTGTATATTAAAGGGGCGCGGGAGCATAATCTTAAGGATATTAGTCTAAAGCTTCCTAAGAATGCGATTACGGTCATTACCGGTTTAAGTGGTTCGGGAAAATCATCTCTGGCTTTTGATACTGTTTATGCTGAAGGTAGGCGCAGGTATGTGGAGAGTTTATCGGCCTATGCTAGGCAGTTTTTGGAGCAGTTGCAAAAACCAGATGTGGACTATATTGAAGGTCTCTCACCGGCTATATCTATTGAGCAAAGGCGTCATTCGCCTAATCCGCGTTCAACAGTAGGTACAACTACAGAAATATATGATTATTTAAGACTTTTATACGCCAAGATAGGAAAGAGTCATTGTTATAAATGCGGCAAACCGATAACTTCTCAATCTTTGGATGTCATTGTGGATACTATTTTAAAGTTACCTAAAGAAAGTAAAATTATTTTATTAGCTCCTAGAGTAGAGGGGAAAAAGGGTCAGCATAAACAGGTTTTGGAAGATTTAATTAAAGAAGGTTTTGTAAGAGTACGAATAGATGGTGAGATTAAAGAATTAAAAGATAAAATAAAGCTGGATAAAAATAAGAAGCATACCCTTGAAGCTGTAATTGATAGATTAGTTGTTAGAGAGGGCATTAGAAGCCGGCTCTCAGAATCAGTGGAGACAGCTTTATTGACTGGTTCTGGAGTTATGAGGGTCTATTTAGTTAATAAAAAAGAAGATTTGTACTACAGCAGTCTGGCGGCTTGTCCGGATTGTGGAATTAGCTATGAAGAGCTGAGCCCGCGGGCCTTTTCATTTAACAGTCCTTATGGAGCCTGCAGCTTTTGTAATGGCTTAGGCACTAAAGTAGAAATAGACCCCGAGTTAGTTGTTCCTGATAAATCAAAAAGTTTAAGAGAAAATGCCATTGACCCTTGGAGGCGAGGAGGGCGCGGATATATTATGTATTATCGCCGACTTATAAGAGAAGTGGCTGATTTTTTTGAGATTGATTTTGATAAGCCGTATAGTAAGCTAACCAAAAAAGAAAAAAATATTATTCTCTACGGGAGTGAGGAATTTCAGCATTGGCACAAGGGTTACGAAGGAGCTATCCCGCATTTAGAGCGTCTTTTTAAAACAACCGAAAGTGAATTCTTAAAAACGCATATTAATCAATATATGAGTAGTCATCCCTGCGGCGAGTGTAAGGGGGCGCGCCTCAAGCCGGAAGTATTGGCGGTAACAATAAATAATATAAACATCCGGGAACTTTGTTTATTAACTGTAAGTGAAGCCTGCGATTTTTTTGATAAATTAAAATTAAATGAAACTCAAAAAATACTATCTCG
>JAVCCI010000090.1 GCA_030765555.1 Candidatus Kappaea frigidicola | reverse complement strand
AGTAAAGCACAAGTTACTCCATTGCCTTCAATTAATTTACCTGAAAAACTACCATCATAAATCTGCCCCAAACCGCAAGCCGCACTCTTTGTCTTTAGGATGGCTTTTTTTATTTTATACTTTTTAGCTATATCCAAAACCCGCTCTGCTCCTTCAATAAAACGCTTTGTGAGATCAGTACCTTCTTTATTATAGACTCGAGCATTGGTATCTAAAATATCTTCACCAGTCGCATTCTTAATTTCAGATGGCAGCCTGGGCGTAGAAAGTCCACCCAATTCCTCAGGACAGACACATACAGCCTTGCCTTCTTCAACAAGTTTTTTAATCTTCTTATTGAGTTTACATTTGCCATTATAGCGGCAATTAATACCCGCCAAACAAGCACTAACTAATACTTTCATCTTATTTGCTTAAAATAAACCTCTCTGATTTCATTTAAGACTTTGCGATATTCCTCTGTGGCATAATCCGGATAAGTCCAATCCCAGGTAGCAAAACCCCCATTTTTATATCTGAGGGCACACTCCGCAAAAATCCCATTTTTTAGATGAAGCCGCTGCTGCTGATTCTTAGTTGTCGTGAGAATAAATTTACCCAGGCTTAAATAACCCGGGTCTATATTTATTATTCTTTTATTATTCACCCTAAACTTATCTTCAAGCTTATTAGTATATAATTTTATCCCTGCTATTTTATCACGATTTATAAGCTTTTTGAAAGCATAAAATTGCCTTACTAAATTAGGGCCCAACTCATCTTCATAGTAGTTAGTAATTAATTTCAAATCATAGCTTTCATAATCAATAAGACCAAATCTCTTACTTAGGATGCTTTTTACCTTTTCAATCCTCTTCTTATCCTGCGAAAAAACTGTAATAACTAGCTTCACCTTATCAGGTAAGTTTACATTTCCCATTTAACATTCCTTTAAGTGGACAATTATGACATAATGGCTTGGGTTTACAATAATTCTTCCCCAGATTCACCATTAAAGCGTGATATTCATTAAATAATTGATAATCATTCTTAAGATGCTTATAAAATAAAGCCTGAATAACATCATACTCAATATCTTTTTTACAAACTCCTAAACGCGAAAATATTCTTCTAGTATAGGCATCAACCACAAAGACCTTTTTTTGCGCCGCATAACACATAATCGAATCAGCTGTCTCCCTACCAATACCATTTACACATAAGAGTTTCTTTCTTAGCTCTTCATCTGATTCAGAAAACATCTTTTTTAAAGAACCTCTATACTCACTAAAAATAAAATTGATTATATTTTTTAAACGCTTTGCTTTTATATTGTAATACCCACTAGACCTGATAAGCCCAGCTAATTTATTAGTATTAATCTCTTTTAAAGCTTTTAAACTTAAAACTTTTTCTTTTTTTAAGTTGTTAATTGCTTTCTCAACGTTAGCCCAGTTAGTATTCTGAGTCAGAACTGCTCCCACTATAATTTCCAAAGGACTATCCCCCGGCCACCAGTCTTGAGGGCCAAAAGCCTGATGCATTCTCTTGAAAGCAGAATTAATTATTCGTGATGTTGCCATGGCATTATAATATCAAAATCCCGCTTAACTGCGTTATGTGGAAAAAATAAATGGATAGTTCCCAAGCCTGCTAAAAAACCTCCTATATGAGCCAAGAAAGCTATTTGATGCGCCTGTGGATTAGCTGCATAGAGCAATTGAAAAGCAAACCAAATAATCAAAAAGAAAGTTGAGGGAATCCAGATAAAGCGAATAAAAAAGAATATAGGTACTATAGTTAAAACTCTAACCTCTGGATACAATAAAAAATAAGCGCCTAAAATACCAGATATAGCCCCACTAGCTCCTAAAACCATGGTTTGGGAATTATGGTAGATCAAAGAATGTAATGATATGGCCGCTAAACCACAAATTATATAAAATACTAAATACCTCCCATGCCCTAAGGCATCTTCAATGTCATCTCCAAATATCCAAAGAAAGATCATATTCCCCGCTAAATGCATAATACCAGCGTGTAAAAACATGGAAGTGAATAAAGTTATATATACTTCTCGGCTTTCAGGATGAAAGAGATCATAAGGTGTAACTGAAAAATCAAAAGTTAGCGTTTTTCCAAATTCTCCAGTTAAAATTTGTATTAAAAATATTGTCGCATTTATTGCGATTAAGACCACCGTTACATAAGGAAAACTCTTTAAATTATTATCATCTTTTATAGGTATCATTTATTCCCTGTCCACTTCTTTTTAAATTCCTCTGTAATTGAATCTAATTCTTCTTCATCTAGATGATTTTTTTTATAATTCGCCTTGGATCTCTTAGTCTTCATTTTTTTTAGAAAACCAGCTGTTGAGACATGTTTGGCATTTAAATTACGTACACGCGTAATAATAGCTTTATCATCAGTAACCACCTTAATACTTTTAGGGTTATCCATTTTTGAAACCAAACGGATAATTAAGCTATCAGCCGACTCTCCTTCAGAAAACAAAACGATAAAGTTAGTTTGATGTGGGGGTGCTACTACATCAAGACGCCCATCAAAGACAACCGTCACTTTATTTTTCCCGCAGAGATTATTAACTTTTATTAATTCCAATAAGTTTTCCCTGGCTTGCTGCAAACTTAAGCCTTCAAGTTCTAGCACTTTATGCATAAGATTATATCCATCAATTACATAAAATAAAGACATTTTATTTTCTCTCTCTAAAGTAATCTTCTATAATTTTCATATGGTCAAATGCAACTTCTGCCGGCAAGTTGTCTTTTGAAAAAAACTTTGCATCCTTGGCATCACTATCAGCCTTAGGCTGCTTATCAGTTGTAGCCGTAAAGACAACTGAAATCGTATGAAACCTGGGATCTCTTTTCGGATCCGAATAGACATGAAATTGTTTTAAGTTCTCAACTCTAAGACCTGTCTCTTCCTCTGCTTCCCTAAAAGCCCCTGTCTCTACTGACTCACCCAATTCACAAAAGCCTCCGGGTAAAGCCCAACCAAAAGGAGGATTTTTTCTTTCAATTAAAACTATCCCTTCTCCGTTATCGATAATTATATCCACTGTAGGAATAGGATTATTAGTTAATTTCTCCATCGTCCTCACAAAACGTTCGGTGACTATCTCAGAAAAAATATTGAAAGTCTCTTCTGTATATAAAATAAAATATACTTTTTTAAGATTATGATTCCACTTGGCATAATGCACAACCTCTTCTAACATAATCCTGGCGGCTTTATCTATAGGGAATTTGCCTACTCCGCAGCCTAAGGCACAAAAAGCCAGTGATTTAATATTTTTTTCTTTGGTAACCTCCAAAGCACTTCTAGTGGCACGCCTAATAATCTCTTGATCAGTTCTAAAATCCAGGGCCATGGTAGCTGCATGAATAACATATTTAGCTTTTAAGTTCCCAGCCGTGGTTATAGCTGCTTTGCCAACTTCAATCGGCCCAATCTGATCAGCTTCTTGCTGAATAGACGGGCCACCTTTCTTGGATATAGCTCCAGCAACACCACCACCCATTTGCAGCTGGTTATTAGCAGCATTAACTATAGCTTCAACTTCCAGTTCGGTAATATCCCCTTTTATAACCTCTAACTCTGTATTTTCAATTATCATTTATACTCTCCTCTAATAACTTTCTGCAACTCCTGCAAAAACGTATTTTTTTAAAATCAATATCTTTTAGATTTAAAGATAAATTCATAGCACAAAACTTATCCTGGCAGTGCCCTAATCTAAATAGATGACCCAACTCATGTAAGGCCTCTTTCAAAAATCGACTTATAAAAAGCTCCTCATCTAAAATTTTTAAACGATAAGTTGAAACTACCGCCACTTCACCACCTGAGCTTTTACTTAAACCAAAGACAAACTCTGCTTGTGGTCTAAAGATATCTACATCAGTTATAAAGAGCTTTTTCTTATTAAGCACATCTGATAAATCAGTAGATAAATAATCTATTAAGACTTCGGCATTATGCTTCTGCCGCTTAAAATCATATGCAGCTTGAAGTCTACTGTCACTTCTATCAATATATGAAGTTGAAATTTCATTTATAGATTCTAAAAGTTTAAAACTACTTTCCTGAAACAAAATGTTTAAAAGTATATCTGCACTTTTTAGAGTTTCTATCATGTTAATGTATTATAACACCTTTAGGATGAACCTTTCAACCGTATAACAAAGCAGTATTATTTTGCTCTGGCTATTGACATTATAGCTATAGTCGTGTAAGTATAAAAGAAGAAAACCTATCCATTTGCAAAATATTTATAAAGGTAAATGATTAAAATAAACTTATCCCCTTACCTTCTTTCAGAATGAAAGAAGGGGGATTAATTCACACACATAATTTAAGAAAATTTTTAATTTTCATAAATTATGTGCTCATTAAGGAGATATGCATGTTTGATGACAGAAGTAAAAAGTTTAAAAATCAATATGTTCACTTAAAGAAAATGAACGTTGATGATTACAAGGATTTCGTCGGAAAACAACGTATAGATAATCTCAAGTGGTTGGCTGAGCCTCTACAAAATAAGGTTTGGGCCAATGTGAACTCCACAGCTATTGGAGGCGGAGTGGCTGAAATGCTGCAAAGCACTATTCCTTTTGCTCGCGGCCTGGGTGTTGACTGCCGCTGGTTTATTATAGAAGGATCTCCTGACTTCTTTAAAGTAACTAAAAAATTTCATAATCTCTTACAAGGTGTCGATCAGGACATCAGTATGCAAGAGGTTTTTCACGCTTACTTAGATACTATTAAATGGAATACCGAAAAAACAAAGGTTGTCGGCCACATGGTGGTAGTCCATGACCCGCAGCCGGCGGCCATGGTTATGAGTGGGAATGTCTATGGCCACGTACTCTGGAGGTGCCATATTGACATTTCCCAGGCCTCAAGAAGAATCTGGCGTTTTCTCCTGCCTTACATTAACCATTTTGATGGAGCCATCTTTACCTGCAAGGAATTTATAAAAGACGATCTGCAAATTCCGGCTTATGAGGTCCATCCCTGCATCGATCCCCTAAGAAAAAAGAATCAGCTAATGACAAAGAAAGAAGCTCTTAAAAAATTATCCACACTTTTCAATGAGCATAATATCGATCCTAAACGGCCTATCGTCTTAGCCGTTTCCCGTTACGACGTTCATAAAAACCAAAAAGGGATTATTCAGGCATTCAAACAAGCGAAATCTATTTTAAGTAAAAAGATTAAACCTTATCTAATTATAGTTGGTAACTCAGCTTCAGATGATCCTGAAGGTGAAATGATGTACCAGGAAATCTTATCCGCCATTGACGGCGATAAAGATATCCAGGCCTGGTTGAACATAGAAAATAATGATGAATGTATCAGTGCCTTACTGACCTTAGCCGACTGCTTCATCCATTTATCTACTAAAGAAGGCTTTGGCCTGGTTGTCACCGAGGCCATGTGGCATAATACCCCAGTTATCGGTAGTAGCGTTGGTGGTATT
>JAVCCI010000021.1 GCA_030765555.1 Candidatus Kappaea frigidicola | reverse complement strand
ATGAGCTCTAATAGTAAGCAATCTAAAATTTATGCTTTAGTTTATCGTAGATTGTTGCAGCTAGTAAACTTTTCAATATTCCACCTATAAGAAATGGTACAAATCCCAGCACAAAAGCCTGTCCTATATTGACTCTCATGCAAACCATAATCCATAATGAACCTAATGTTAAAATAAACAACATAATAGATGTAAATAAAATATTCAATTGTAATAATGAATACTTACTTTTCTCTAATAATGTACCTAAAATAAAAGATGCTAGAATGAAACTAATCAGATATCCGCCAGTTGGACCAAGAATAACTCCCATACCAGAAGCGCCACCTGCGAAGAGAGGTAAACCAACAACACCTAAAATAACATATAAACCCTGAGAAATAGAGCCGTACTTCCTTTTTAATATTGCCCCAGAAAGAAGAACAAAAAATGTCTGCATCGTTAATGGAACAGGAGTAAAGAACAAGGGTACTCTTATATAAGCACCTATAGCTGTTAATGCAATAAACATTCCCACTCCTATTACCTTCAACAAAGACTTCGGCAAAGTTATTCTCATATCTAAGAAATGCTTAACTGCCTTTGGGTTTAATTCAAGCGTTTTCATATTCACTCCCTATTTATTTATCGCTTTCGCATTGTCAAAATTATTTAAGTTTAACTCACTAATAAACAAGTCACCGGTCATACCCTTATGGGGCACAGGCAAGATACAAGTTACAAGAAACAAGCTATACCCTAACGGGTACAGGCAAACAATTTCCAATAATCAATAATCAATAATCAAACAGTTTCTCTTGTTTTAATTTGGTTATTTGAATTTGGTCATTGGTTATTATTTGGTTATTGCGTCTTGCATCTTGGTTATTGTTTTTTATACGCCCTTAGCTCTTAGCTCTTAGCTATTCGTTGGGCTCTTTAAAAACTCCTATATTTCGATACTTTTCGTACCTTTTATCAAGCAATGTCTTTGTATCCATTTCTGATAATTGAGTTAAGTTCTTTAATATTGTTTTTTTAATATTTTTGGCAGTAGTCTCATAATCTCTATGAGCACCACCTAAAGGCTCAGAAACTACTTCATCAATAATCTTAAACTTATACAAATCTTTTGCCGTAAGCTTTAAAGCCTCTGCTGCATCTTGAGCAGACCCTTTATTTTTCCAAAGAATCGCAGAACAACCTTCTGGAGATATTACTGAATAATAAGCATTCTCTAAAACACAAACTCTATCACCAACACCAATACCTAAAGCACCTCCTGATCCACCCTCACCTATAACAATCACTATGATAGGAACCTTCAAATTAGACATTTCTCTAATATTAACGGCAATCGCTTCTGCCTGACCTCTTTCTTCAGCCCCAATTCCAGGGTAAGCTCCTGGCGTATCTATTAAACAAACAACAGGGATTTTAAATTTTTCAGACAACCGCATTAAGCGCAACGCTTTACGATACCCTTCCGGGTGAGCACATCCAAAATTCCTAATCACCTGATCCTTTATTCCTCTGCCTTTTTGATGACCAAGAATTAAAACTTTTTTCCCATCAATTTGGGCAAAACCACCAATTAAAGCTTTATCATCTCTAAAACATCTATCACCATGCAATTCTAAAAAATCAGTCGTGATAAGTTTTATGTAGTCTAATGTATAGGGTCTTTTGGGATGACGAGCTATTTGAATTCTCTGCCAAGGAGTAAGATTATCATAAATCTCCTTCTTAACTTCATCTAATTTTTGCTGTAGATGACCAATCTCTTTATCAAGATTTATCTTCTCATCCGAAGTAAAATTTTGCAGCTCTTCTATCTTCTTTTCAAGCTCAATAATGGGTTTTTCAAATTCTAGGCCGTTCATATTCATTTTAGTCTACTATGGTTACCTTAGTGCCAACGGGCACGATTATATAAAGTTCTTCAACTTCATTATTGCGCATTCTTACGCAACCTTCAGTTATTTGCTGACCTAAGGTTGCCTCATCAATTGTTCCATGAATTCCATATGTAGGAATCGATAACCCCATCCATCGAGACCCTAAAACATTATCTGGGCTCTCTGCTGGGACAATCTCACCTTTTTTATAATGAACTGGGTTTTTCAGCTTATTATCTATAGTAAACTCTCCCACAGGCGTACAATTATTTTTACCCGTAGAAACATTATAAATTCTAATAACATTATCTGCTTCTTTTAAAATAAGTGTGTTCTGAGATTTATCAATTATAATACCAAACTCAGCATTTACTACTTTCAATCTATCGCCAGGCCTAATAAAAGCATCATCAAGGTTATTACTTTTCTGAAGTAAATCTACAGTAGTAAGAAATTTCTTTGCTATGCTATTTAAAGTATCTTTTGGTTGAACTTCATAAATCTGATTATTGTCTGCAATTAAACCAGAAAATAAAATATCAATATTTAAATTCCATAATTTTTCCTGAATAATCGCAGCCTGCTGACTATCCGGATATTCAGAAATAACTTTTTGATATATGTCTTTAGCTTTAAGCATTTGACCTGTAGATTGGTAAACTTCTGCTAAATCAACAAACGCCTCTACAACTATGTGATCGTTTTTATACACACTGATTAGCTCATTATAAAAATCTTCAGCTACTTTTATATCACCATTACTTACTAAAAGTCTGGCTTGCTGCAATTGTCTTTCAAAACTACCTGCATTTCTTTTGCTAGTTATAAAAACAATAAACAAGGTAAGTACTAAAACAGCTACAAGAATTGATATAAAAACTCTTTTCAAAACAATTTACCCCCTAATATTTTATATACATACGAGCAAGGCTACAATTATACCCAGTAATGCTCCAACTAAAACTTCAACCTGAGTATGTCCAATAAGTTCTTTTAGTTTTTCTTCCTTAAGTCCCCTTTTAAAATAAATATCATCCGTAATCTCATTAAGTACTTCTGCCTGCACACCTGTAGCCTGTCTAACTCCCTGAGCATCAAACATAACTATAATGGCAAAAACTAGAGAGACAGCGAAAATAACTGATTCCGGGCCAAGGATCAATCCTACTGCTGTCACCAAAGCAGAAACTCCAGCCACATGAGAACTTGGCATTCCGCCAGTACCCACAAACCACTTAAAATTAAACCTCTTCTCTCTTATGATACCCAATAAAACTTTTATACTTTGGGCAATAAGCCAAGAAATCGCAGCAGCTAAAAAAACCTTATTTTTGAATAAGACAATAAAAAAATCTGCCATATGTGAGCAAATTTCCTTTACAGTTTAAACACCTATAAATGTTATTTTATTATAAACCATGGCAATCTAAAAATCAAGCTTTTTTACCGCAAATATACAGGCCTTTATTAAAATTAAAAAATAAGGAGCATTTACTACTTCTTGTCCCATAATTCTAGCAATTGTTGTCTTTTCTGCGGCGTAGAATACTTTATGTCAGATATTTCCTGTTTGGGGTATGTAACTATTCCTATCTTAAGCTTTATAGCCACACTCTCTTTATCCGCTGATTCAATGATACCCATAACTTTAACTCCATTATCTAAATAGAGAATATCAGCTATCTCTTCTAATATCGAAACTGGTATTTGGCCGGTAGAATATGTAATACTTTGATTTTCTTCCTCATTTCGATTAAATATATCTTTAATTTTTATTTTTAAAGTTGATAATCTAAGCTGATTTAAATAACCTTTGTGGATATTATATACTAAAATTATACATCCACTTAAAACAATACTTATCGCCAAAGCGAAAACTAACTTTAAGATATTTTTACGCCCATTACCGCTAAAAACACTGACTTCAGAACGTCTAGCAATTAAAGGCAAATTCATCTTGCCCAGCTCTAGATCTCTTAAGAAGACACCTGCTGTTTGATAACGTTTCGTAGGGTTTTTTTCCATACATTTTAAAATTATTGTTTCTATATTTTTAGGAATGCTGTTATTTATTCGCCTTGGATGTTTAGGCTCCTCTTCAATTACCTTCCTCAAAATAGCAATTGGTTCTTCTGCATAAAAAGGAACTTCGCCAGTTACCATTTCATACAAAACTACTCCCATAGAATATATATCAGTTCTGACGTCCGTCTCCTTACCTTGAGCCTGTTCTGGAGACATATAAACAGGCGTACCCACAACCATGTTATCAGATGTAACTTTTGCCCACATTTTTGATTTGGCTAAACCAAAATCGGTTACTAAAACCCTGCCGATAGAATCTATCATGATATTGGAGGGCTTAATATCTCTATGTATTATTTCTTTCTGATGGGCATAACTAACTGCTCGAGCTACATGCTTAATTATTTGAAGAGCCTTATTAGAATTGAATGACTTTTTTTCTAATAGTAAACCATCCAAGGTTTCACCATCAATTTTTTCCATGGCAAAGTAAACCATGTCATTCTCATGCCCCATAGCATAAATGGGCACAATATTAGGATGATGTAAATTAGCAGCTGCCTCAGCTTCATGATGGAATCTTTGCACTAAGCTATCATCAGAAGCTAATGGCCTCCAGAGAACTTTTAGAGCGACTAATCTTTTAAGGCTTGGTTGAGCAGCCTCATAAACCGTCGAAGTTCCACCCCGGCCTATTTCCTTCAAAATTTCAAATTCACCAAGTTTTCTTCCTATAAGTTCAGCTGAAATTTTAGATAGGCTAGATGGATTGGATTCTTGTGGCATATCTTGACTAGACTTCATAATAATTTTAAACTAAATCCCGTAGATTAACAGGCTTTAAGATGATAGGTAACTTCCTCTTTACCTTCTTCCTGAATTATATCTAAAATAAGGTAATCTTTTGAATTAAATCTTAAGACACTGCTTTTGTTAAGCCCACCTATTTTTCGTTTGATTGTAAGCTTCGTTTCGTCTTCTTTTACATCTTCTATAACAATTACATCTTCTTCGTAAATATCGTTCTTTTTTAGGCCACTTATATCTTCAGCCACAGTAGATGCTTCTTTATCACTCCAGCCAAATTTTTTCAGTAATCTCCTGACAAACCCAGTATCCTTTTTATCGGTTTGGAGTTTTTCAGCCTTTTCTATATCATGCTTACGCACATCACCAACAATATTAGCTAAAATAGTAGTATAACCCTTACCCTTCTTTCTTTCTTCATTCACTTCCGGCGAAAGGTCATGAACCCTATTTTCATTATCATCAAACATCTATTTATCTCCCAGCTACTTTAGTCCCTGCTTATCCAGGTAACGAATGAAAGCATCAACTACTTCTGGATCAAATTGAGTATTCTTATTGTTCATTATTTCTTCTTTGGCTTCTTCAATGCTAAGAACTTTTCTGTATGGACGTTCGGTTGTCATCGCATCAAAAGAATCACCAACAGCCATAATCCGTGCTTCTAGAGGAATATCTTTACCCTTCTTACCATCAGGATACCCCTTACCATCAAACCTCTCATGATGACCCCTTATGGCGTCAATTGACCCATTTAAAAATGTAAGCGGTTGAAGTATTTTAACACCTTTTAAAGAATGTAATTTGATTTCTTCCCATTCTTCATTAGTAAGTTTACCTGGCTTCATCAAAATGTAGTCATGCACCCCAATCTTACCTATATCGTGGAGCTTTGAAGCATCTCTTAAAATATTCATTCTATCATCGTCTAAATCCAATTCTTTACCAATGCCCATTGCATATTTAGTCACATGCTCAGAATGGTTTTTAGTATAATGATCTCTAGTATCAATTGCTTCCGTTAGAGCTGAGACAGTATTCAGATAAACATCCTGAAGCTGCCTGTAAGTGCCAGCATTACTTATAATAATACCCGCTTGCTCAGCTATAGCAACCAAAAGGTCTAAATCATGTTCAGTAAAAATCTCTTTGCTTCTTTTATTATTAATATTTATTACACCTAGGAATTCATCTCGACAAGAAATAGGGGCAGCAATAAGAGATTTATTAAAATATTTTTCATTACTACGCTTAATAAATCTATCATCGTTTTCTACATCAACTACCAAAAGGGGCTCTTTAAATTCAGCTACCCAGCCTGAAATTCTCTCACCAACTTTTACTCTAACATTTTTTAAAGATTCAATGTCTAACCCTCTGGCGGCCTTTATCATTAACTTCTCAGATTCAGAATCAACCAGTAAAATAGAACCAATATCAGCCTCAAATGCATTGCAAGCTTCTTCAATGATTAATTGGAGCGTCTTATCAAGTTTAGTCACACCAGCAGCTTCTTTGCTTATTTTATGCATAAGTTGCAATTCTTTTATCTGCCGGTCTTTTTTAGCTACCTGGCCTTTAATATCTTCGGTATCTTTTTGCATATCCTTTATACTCATAAATAATACCTTTTATTTCTTAACCCTAATTTCTACAACATATTATAGCATATTCCTGACTTGATGTGTCAAGATTTTATAAGTGATAATGTTTCTGCTCTGGTTTTTTCATTGGCCCGAAAAACACCCCGTACGGCACTAGTAATAGTTTGACAACCTGGTTTTTTTACTCCTCGCATACTCATGCATAGATGTTCCGCTTCTATAACAACCATAACTCCCTTGGGTTTCAATTTTTTCATAACCAAGTCAGCTATTTCAGTT
The DNA here is from genome assembly GCA_030765555.1 of Candidatus Kappaea frigidicola. Taxonomy (GTDB): domain Bacteria; phylum Omnitrophota; class Gorgyraeia; order JAGLLT01; family JAGLLT01; genus Kappaea; species Kappaea frigidicola. Next base: position 678 of record JAVCCI010000021.1, on the reverse strand, counting down.
GTTAAGTTTTCCTGTATTTGTAACTTTTTAGATAAAATATCAACTGTTCTTGCTAATTTACTTAAACCGGTAATTCGTTTACCTGATGGGATATAGGCTAGATGTGCTTTGCCAAAAAAAGGCAATAAATGATGCTCGCAGAAGGAATAAAATGGAATATCCCTAATTAATACTATTTCATCATGTTCTTTTGTAAAAAAAACTTCTAATTCTTTATCAGCCTTTCTCACCATTCCAGCAAATATTTCATCGCACATTTCAGCCACACGATCAGGAGTCCGCAATAACCCTTGCCTACCCTTGTCTTCTCCAATAGCTTCAAGAAATAATTTAACAGCTTTTCTTATCTTAGTTTTATCAATTTGCATGCTTAAAACTCCTCGTATTATATGTCTATTAAAGACGTTCGCGGTCGCTCACTCTAAGGATTAAGACGCTCATTTTATTCGCTCTAAGAATTAAGTTTTTTTACATAATTCTGTGCTCAAATCCTGCTTCTAACTTAATCCTTAATCCTGTTTTGTCTTGGTTATTGTTTTTTATACACTATCCGCTATTCTTCCAATCCTATGTTTCACTTAATTTTGCTTCTAACTTAATCCTTAATCCTGTTTTTGCTCCTTGTTTCTTGCTTTTTTGTTTTTTGTTTTTTCTTAATCCTTAATCCTTAATCCTATT
>JAVCCI010000041.1 GCA_030765555.1 Candidatus Kappaea frigidicola | reverse complement strand
TTAGAGTGAGCGAATGCGAACATCTTGATATAAGCAGTAAAATATATTATACAAAATAAGGAGACTACACATGGCCTTTATAATCTTAGCTGTACCATTAATCTTATTGCTCTTAATAGTTGAAATTGCTTCTATTGCCCTGCACATGACAGGTCTCAACATGAAAACAGCTAGATTTCAGGCTTTATCGGCCTTTACATCGACTGGCTTTACCACAAAGGAGTCAGAGGATGTGGTCGCGCATAAGTATAGACGTCAAATAATCATGACCTTAATGATTGTGGGCTTTATTACCTGGGCTTCTTTGGTGTCTCTATTCATCAATGCCTTCCTCACAAAACATGAGCTTCTTCCGTCCTTACTGCAAATCTCAGGCTTATTACTCATCTTTGTTGTTCTTTTATTCTTAGCCAGATACAGACCTTTTGTAAAAGGATTTAGAAAGAGAATATCAGAATATATCGAAAATAAAACAAGTTTAAAAACTAGGACTTTTGATGAAATCCTGAGATTGTCACAAGATTATGGTATTGCTGAAATAACCCTCACTAAAGACTCACCCAATATTGGTTTAAAAATAAAGGAAACTAATTTTAGAGATAGTGACATTATTATTCTTGCTATTGAAAGAGCAGAAAAAGTAATACCCGCGCCAAAAGCAACTGATACCCTTCAAGAAAACGATGTATTAATTTGCTATGGAAAACTTAAAAAAGCAAAGGAATCTGCTAAAGATGAGACTTAAAAAAGGCCACTTAAAAAAAATTACTTTTTTTCTACTCATATTTTTTGCATGTTTCTTTCTAAGCTCTTGTGCTCAAGAAGAGGTAATAACCTTACAGAAAACTCAAGCACACCAATACTCACTGGATAACGGACTCAGAATAATCCTTAATGAAGACCATCGCCATCCTGTTATTGCCATATATGCTCTCATTAATGTTGGATCAGCCAATGAAGGGAGGTATGAAGGTAGTGGGGTAAGTCATTTTATTGAGCATATGCTTTTCAAAGGCACTCCCCAATTAAAAGTAGGGGAATTTCACTCAAAAGTAAGCGGGCTTGGAGGTGAAACAAATGCTTCTACATCATTTGATTATACAGGTTTTTATATAACGGCTCCAAGTAGCGGACTCAAAGAATCATTAAAAGTTCTCAGTGATGTTATCATGAATTCTAGCTTTGAGGAGGCGGAATTCCAAAAAGAAAAAAATGTTATCTTCAGAGAAATGGATATGCATGAAGATGACCCATCTTCAGTTGTCATAAGAAATCTTTTTGCTCAGGCCTACATCAAACATCCCTATAAACATCCCGTTATAGGCTACAGAGAAACATTTAAGCAGCTAAGCAGAGATGATCTATTTAACTTTTATAAAGAAAATTATACCCCCGACAACATGGTTATATCTATCTCAGGAGATATTAATCAACAGGAGGTATTCAATCAACTCAAAGAAGACTTTAGCGACTTCAAGAGTACACCCATTGGAACCAAACCCTTAAGCACCTGTGAACCTAGACAGGTAGGAACACTAAAAGATATCTCTTACAAAGATGTTAATCTTGGATACCTAGCTCTTGGCTACAAAAGTGTTTCAATTTACTCCCCAGATTTATATGCCTTAGACGTTTTAGCAATTGCCCTAGGGGAAGGAAAATATTCTATTCTATCGAAGGATTTAAAAAGAGAAAAAAAACTTGCCTACAGCATTAATACATATAATTATACTCCTAATTGTCCCGGGCTTTTTATTATTGAGACAACTTGCGATGGAGCCAAATACGAAGAAACAATAAATGCTATCAATGAAAAATTAGCTCAAATCAAAAAAGAAGGTATCACCCAAAAAGAATTAAGGAGAGCTAAAAAGATAGCTCTAAGTAATGAGATTAATGCTCTTGATACATACGAAGCTATGGCCAGAGATTTAGCTTATTCATTAATTATGAGTAATGATCTTAATTTCTCCAACACATACATAGAAAAAATTCAGAAGGTTAACAAAAAGGATGTAATCCGAGTAGCTAATAAATATTTTAAAAAAGATCAACTAACCATTTCGGCTATCTTACCAGAAGAGAATAAACCTCTTAAAAACAACACCTTAGGCTCAGCTTCCTCACAACCCATCGAAGTAAGAAAGATAAAGCTTGATAATGGCCTGCGCTTACTTATAGCTAAGGACAATACATATCCACTTGTAAACATTCAAGTTATTTTTAAAGGAGGATTACGCTATGAAGATGAATACAACAATGGTATTTCCCATCTTTTAAGCGGGCTCATAACGGATACATTCTACAACACAAAGAGTATCTCTAATCAGCTAGAGGAAAGAGGCGGCAGCATTTCAAGCTATAGTCAAAACAACAGCTTTGGAATTCAAATGCAAGTCCTTAAAACAGACGAAGCCTTCGCCCTAGATATATTAAACCATCTTCTTAACAATCTAAAAATGATAAGTGAGAATGACATTAATTATTATAAAGATTTACAATTAGCTGCTATAAAATCTCAGGAAGATGACGTTTTCTCTAAAAGTTTTTTGGCCTTAAGAAAAAATTACTTCGTCAATCATCCTTACGGCATGAGTCATTTAGGAAGCAAAGCCATCATAGAAAAAATAGATGAGAATCAGCTTCTAAAGTTCTATTACAATATGTTAGAACCAGAGAATATAGTAATTTCTGTTTTTGGAGATATCAATGAAAAAAAGGTTGAATTAAAGTTAAAAAAAGATCTTTCTAGAATTAAGCCTCCTATAGACGATTTCAGTGTTGACTTACCTGAAGATAATCATATTAAGGAAACAAAGTTTATTAAGGAAACAACTAAGGACAAACAAGCCATAGTAATGATTGCATATCCTGCACCAAAGGCAGTAAGTGAAGATAGATATGTCTTTGATGTTCTTACTTCAACTCTTTCAGGGGGAGACTCTAGGCTTTTTTACAATTTAAGAGATGTTCAGAATTTAGCCTATAGCGTTGGCACTTTCAGCATGATGGGTTTTGAACCAGGCTGTCTCGTTTTTTACTTATCAACAACACCCAAAAGAGCCCAAGAGGCTCAAGCTGCACTTTTAAAAGAAATATCTATACTAAAAAAGCTGGGCTTAACCCTTGATGAAATTAATAGAGCAAAACAGGAAATTATTGGGCAACACCAAATTGGGCTGCAAACAAGTCAGCAACTAGCATTCCAATGTGCCCTGGATGAATTATATGCAAATGGCTATAATAATTATTTAAAATATGATGAAGAAATAGCTCAGGTTTCACAAGAAGATGTAATGAGTGTTATTAATAAATATTTGAATACTGATGAATACTTGGTCTTAGTTTTCACTGCAGAGAATGAAGAGTAATATAAAGCATGATAAAAAAACCAAATTTTGCGGGCTCATTTTATCCTGAAGATTACACTGATTTATCTAATCTTTTAGAGTCTTTTGCCCCTGATGAACCCATACACACCAAACCTGATGCTCTGGGCCTTTTATTGCCCCACGCCGCATATTTCTGCTCTGGTAAAGTTGCCTACAGAACACTTGTAAATTATAATCTGGCAGATACGATAGTTATTCTAGGTACACATCATAGTCTTTCCGGGGAACCGTTTGCAACTTCCTGTGCTGAAGGCTGGCAAACGCCCTTTGGAGTGGCTTCTATTGATACTGAATTTGTAAAGGATATTGCTCATAAATCAAAATATGTTACTATTGATGAAAAAGCTTTTTATGAAGAACACTCCATTGAAATTCAGGTGCCTATGCTGCAATATTTAAAAAATAAATTTAATTTCATTCCCATATTAATAAGTGAAGCAGAAAAAGAGACATACATAGCCATTGCCTTAGATATCATTAAGACAGCTAAAGATTTAAATCGAAATATTACTATTATTGCCTCTGGCGACTTAACCCATTATGAATCTCAAACGCAGGCTGAATACAAAGATGCCGAGGCCATAAAAGCTATATTGCAGTTAAATCCAGAGGAACTTTTAATTATAAGAGATAAATTACACATATCTATGTGTGCCGGAGCACCGGCATACACTATGCTTTATGCCTCTAAAAAGCTAGGAGCCAAAGAAGCAAAGTTAATCATGTATAATACGAGCGCAGACACCACTAATGATTTTCACTCAGTAGTAGGTTACGCCGGAATAGGAGTTTCTTAAAATT
>JAVCCI010000072.1 GCA_030765555.1 Candidatus Kappaea frigidicola | reverse complement strand
TTTGAACATACTCCAAAAACTTCTTGTAGTCATATTCACTTATAAATATCTTTTTCCTATTGTCTCCTCGACTAGTGATGTGATATAAACAATTTTCTCCTTGTAATCTATAGGGACGTGACATAGGTACATTGTATCTTTTTAGTTACCTTTGTCAATCTATTTCACGTTTCAGTGCCTGACCCCGTTGTTTTGTTTTATACGGTTTTGTCAATAATTTATTAAACTAACTCCGTCCCCTTTGTCCTTTTTTTCTCTTTTTTTCTATAAAGGTGATTAATTTGACATCGAGTAGCCTTTGTGATATCTTAATAACAAGATAGTTAGTTCCATTAAATAAAGGCAAAAAAATAAATAAAATGTATATTATCATTTTTCTATTAATGTTTATTATTCTAGTTCCATCTTTTTTGGCTTTTTTTATCTTTAAAAATAAAACACCTTTTTTATTAAATAACAAACCTTTACCTTTCACTTTGCTTCTCATCAATATAAATATTATTCCGGCAGTTTTTTTTACAGTTTCTTGTATTTATGTATTCTATAATATTCCATATCATCATTTTATTATTTTTCTTTTTGTTTTCATAACTATATTAGCTTATTTATTAAATTATGTAATAATTATGAATAAAGCTAATTTTCCTATACATGTGAAATATAACTACAGATACAATCTGATAACATTGATAAAAAAATATTTATATTTTGGGTCGTTATCTTTAGCAATTGTTCTTGTGTATGTCTGTTGGCTATGTGTTTTACGGCGCGTCTCTGAAGTAATCACTTTGGAAGATGCTGCCATAGTAGCGATTTTTATAGTTTTTTCTACGTATTCAATTAAATTATCCTCAGGCTATTTAAAACAAATAAAGGAGCATAAAAAAATAACAGAATTAGATCAAAAATTGATAATATTAAAAGATAACCTTTATTTGCTAATGCGTTTATTATTATTTATACTTTTTTTAGTTTTCTTTTTTGAGTATGATGTTGTAATTGTTGTTATTGCTATACCATTTTTTGCATTTTATATGTATAAGGTAAGTTGTATATCTAAAAAAATAAAGAAATTAAAAAATGCAAAATATTAACACTGCGTATATTGCAGAAAACACAGGGTTTCTAAATGAATAATAAATATAAAATAATTCTTTTTTTAATTATTGTTATTTTAGTAACATTTAATTTTTTTATATCGAATAATGCGTTAGAATCGCAAGTTAATAATAGCAGTAGCCTTTTAGAGAAAGCAAGGGATATAAGGAGCGAGGGTATTAAGGAAAAAGATTGTGGTAAAATTAATGAAGCTACTGTTTATATCAAAAAATTTATTGAATTACATCCTGATTCTGCCGAAGCATATGTTGAATTGGGTAGAACATATACAATTATGACGACAGGAGAAAAGGATATAAATCTTAAGAGTGCTATAAAGTATTTTAAAAAAGCTATAAAGTGCAATAATGATTATGCTGATGCTTATATGGAATTAGGTAACATTTATCGATTTAAAGGAATGAAAGAAGAGGCAGAAGAAGCCTGGAAGAATGCACAGGAATTAGACCCCAATATGATAGTCTTTGGTAAGGATAAAAAAGATATAAAGCAGAAAGTAATGTACAAACAAATTATAGAAACAATAGAGACGAATATCTTTCTGAAGGCATTAAGATACTATAAGCAGAATAAATTTGAAGATGCAGAAGAACAACTTTGGATAGTTGTTGAAATAGGAAATTCAGAATCAAAAATTTCTGCATATAACTTACTTGGGAATATTTATTTACAGCAAAATAATGAAAAGAAAGCAGAGGAAATTTATAAAAAAGCCTTAGAGCTTGAGCCTAATAATGCGGATTTATGTTACTCTATAGGGAGATTATATTACTATCAGAATAGATACAAAGAGGCCATTGAGTATTTTGATAGAGCATTAAAGATTGCGCCAGAAAGTTGGCAAGCTCAGATATCAAAGAATATGATAAATTGGAGTAAACGAGATTTAGAAATTTCTAAAGTGTCGGAAAAATATGATGAGCAATTAAAGGAATATGAGAGACTGACAAGCGAATTTAATGGGTTGTCGAAGGAAATTACACAGAATGCTTATAAGTATTCTTCAGAACTAATAGAAAAAGTTGTTAATTTTGCGGATTTATATCTTCCTTATTTTAATATTGAAACAGAGGGATTAACAGTAGAAGAAATAAATAGAAGAATGGCAGTTTCTTTGCGAAAAATAAAAGAAAGCAACTTTGAGTTAGAAAGAAATGAACTATTATTGAAAATGAAAGAACAGACAAATGAAAATCAATAAGGTACCTATCTAATATGTGTTATCGTAGAATTTTCTTTAAAAAATTAGTAATATTACTTGTTGTAAGTTCATTTTTATTTGGACCTATTGCAAATAATTCAGAAGCTTGCTTGAAAGAAAGTAAAGAAAAAATACTCGAAGAAATTAAACAGCTATATGAAAGAGATAAAGAACTTAAAGAAGAAATTAAGACTAAAAAGAAAGATAGAAACGATGCACTATCAGACTCAAAAAGTTGGTTCTTAAAGGCAGTTGAATTATCATATGATATTTTATTCGTGGAGGTAATGATCAAAGAAGCAAATCTGCGAAGGCAGATATTAGAGGTAAAAGTTCAACAAGCAGAAGATTTAGATATGCCTCAGGAATATATAGACGAACTCAAAAAACAACAAGAAGAAGTTGATAATGAAATTGAAGGGCTCAATTCACTTAAAAAAGATTTGGAAAATGAGAGGGTTCGATATATTAACATGAGTGTTGCAGCATCAGTAAAAGCAGAAAAGTTAAAATGGGAAATAGAAAAAATAAAATGGGAAAGAACATTCGGTATTCCAGCTAAACTTGCTAAACTTTCAGCTAAATTAGTAATCGTATCACTAAAAATTACGTTAACAGAGATTAAAATCGCCTCCAAGAAAATAGAAATAAAGAACCTTAAAGCTAAACTTAAAGCACTTAGGAGCAAACTGGCTGGAGAAACAGATTGCGCTAAAATTGCCGAATTACAGGCAGAGATTTCAAATAAGGAAGGTGAGATTTCTAACGCGGAAGCAGAATTAGAAAAATTACATGTAGAGCACGGCTGTTAGGTAAAATCAATTTTCCTTATTTCCTTCCTGAATCTTTCTAATATATTTTTGAGCCACAAATGATAGCGGATTATTTGGATATAATCTGATTATCTCTTCAAACCCTTTCTTCGCTTTATCTAATTCTTTCATATTATAATAAATTTCAGCAATGTTAATATAGATATCTGGCTTAGCTTTTTGGGGAGCTTTTTTTAGGAGTTTTTGTAAGGATGCTAAGGCCTTTTTAGGCTTATATACGATATAATATATTTCTGATAAACCCTCATATGCCTCATTTAAATAATGGCTCTCAGGATAGTTCTTTATAAACCTCTTATATGCCGGCATAGACTTTTTGTAATCGTAGTTTTGACTATAACTTAAAGCAATCCTAAAGTGGATATAATCTATCTGGCTATAATCTGGGAATTTCTTAATTACATACTTGTAATGCTTTAAAGCTTCCTTATATTCCTTTGACTCAAAATGGCTATCAGCTATATCCTTTAAAAAGGCAGCGGCTCTATCTTCATCATAGTAACGAGCTGTCATATCAACATATTTATCCAAGGCTTTAAACCTTTTCTTATACTCAGCTTGCTCTTCATAACATCGCATTATAAGATATTGGGCTTTGAGAGAGATCTCTGTTTTTGGGTAATCCTTTATGAGTTTATTACAGTCCTTTATTACTTTATTATACTTGGAAAGGTTAGTATAGTGCCATTTGAGGGACTTGATTTCGTTGTATTCGTCTTCTGCTTGTTGGTATAGTTTGCCGATCTTCTCTTCTTTATTTCTGAGCTCTGTATGACATTGGGCTATTTTCTCTTTGATAATTGAATTTTCCTCATCCTCAGAGCTGATAGGTATCTCCCCGTAAGTTTTGAGAGCTCTTTTGTAATCTTTATCTTTAAAATATTCATCCGCTAAGTCTAAAAGATAGTCTGGGTCATACTCTATCTTTAAGATTTTATCTTTACTGAAGATGGCAGTACCGATACTAATATTAATAGTTATCGTATTTTCTTCCTCCTGGGTTATCAAGCCGCTAATAACCTTGCCTGTCTTTAGGGTAATAGTATCTGAATGGGCTAACGACGTGAAAGAAAATAAGATGAGGACGGTTAGGATAATGAATAAAATGGGTTTGCACATAGTTATTTTCCTTATTTGTAATTAAATTATAGTATAAAAGCTATAATCTGTCAAGGTGAAAAAATAGCCAAAAAATAGCATAACTTCTTTATTATTAAAGACTTTCGCGAAACTTAATAACCTACTTAGCAATAAGAATTATTGGCTTAGCTAAGTGGAATTGCTGAATAGAAAAAGTTATTTTTTTATCTCTTATATGAAATTCCATTGGAGTTAATTCTGGTTCTACTTTATAAATTTTATCTACTTCAAGCCAATCCGGTAAATCTATAGTGACTTTTAAGTTCTGCTTTGGAGTATATGTAAAATGAGGAGGGCTTCCAAAATGGCTTTGATAATCTTTATTTATTAAAATAAGCGCAATCCCTTTGTCTCCGCAAAGAATAGCATGGGCTTCTACGTCAGGATTGTTGGTTTGTGCCAATTGGAATGGTTCTCCAATAATCAGATACTCCTTTAAAATTTGTAACTCTTGATTTATGCCTTTTATTTCTTTCTCTAATTCGGGGCTCTTTTCATATCCTTCCCCTTTTTTATAATGTTTAATAAAATAAAGGATTCCTTTCGCGCCCTGGGAAATTTCATTATAAACTACCAACCTCAACTCTTCCGGTGTGGGAAACCGGCTAAAGTCTCCTACGCGGTCTTTCTTAAATGCCTCTGGAATAGCAAATAATGGCCGGGGTTCTGAAGCTATTTTAGCTAATTTTGTAAAGTATCCGTCTCTTTCAGGATTTCCTTTATGAAATACAATTTCATATGGATTTACCATTATTAAGTCCGCTGTTTCTCCATAAATGAAGTAGTTCCATGGTTTTTTATATTCACACATATAAATTGCCGTTGGATGGCATTTATCCTTAGAACATCTCTTTCTTCTTTTAATGACCTTCCCCGCGCTAGTTCCTAACACTCCTTCTTTCGCGTCTGTACAGGCCGGGTCATCAAACAAATGGTAGGCCTTAAAAGAAGGCGCTTTTTTAAATAGCTTAAACTGTTTCCCATCTTTAGGATATGGCATTAGCAATGTATGGGGATTGAATGCCATGTCCTTACTTCTCCTGTCTCTATCCCATGATTGTACAGGGAAATACCTATAGGCTCTTACCATAGTTTCCGCGACAGGCTCTACTGGTGTTTCTATTTTTAGGGTAACATAATCCCCCCACAAAAGCGGTTTTATTAAATTGACTACGATGCACTTCTTTTGTCCCTGTTCAATTTGAGAAAAAGGAGTCGCGATTAAATCTGTTATATCTTTAGTATTTAAATAAAGTTTTTTTAAAGGGATTATTTCATCTCCACTATTTTCAATATAGATATAAAGTTTATTTAGCTCTTTATTGAAGCCCACGAATGTAAATCTTAACGCGGGACTAACAGGCTGAACTACCCCATGCAACCTTTGCCCATTGTTTAATTCTACTTCTATTTTTATAGGTTTTTTGGGAGGATTGGTAAGTTTAATCATAACATTGGAAATATCTTGTGATCGGATGGGGTTAGGAATAACCTGCTGCCATATAGCTAACTCATTAGGCAGGTTTTTTAATAGTTCATCGTTTATATAAACTCTTTTTACGCGAATTTTCTTTTTACTGGAATTTTTTATAAATAAATGTACTGTACCTGAATCATATTCTTTTGATAATTTTCTTAGATAGGCGTGATCAATTGATACCTCTTCAGCATAAACTGATGCGGCTATAAAGAAGATAAAAAGCGCTATAAATATATACTTCATTTAATCAACTTTATCTTGCAGGCAATGTACCTGAGTACCTCTGGTAACTTTATTTCCAAAATGCCTTTTTCTGAAGCCTCTCCTTCTACAGTTTGTGTAATCTCTCCTTCATAGGTATCCCAGAACTCTATATTATATTTGCCCGGTGTTAATGAGCTTAAGGTTAATATAGCACCTGCCGGTACAATAGGTACTTCTTTTATTTTGTATAAAAGCCTTTTGTGATAAATCCAGAGATAAATTAGTTCTTCACTCCGGAGGCCTTGCGCTCTTAGACATTTATCTTTTACTTCTATTTCAGGAGTAATCTTTTCAAAGTTGATGCCTCTTTTGTCTTCATCTAAGCTAAAATCAGCTAATGCTTTAAAGTGATAATACATATCATTTTTATCCACGTAATCCCACCACCAAAATCCAGTACTGCCGCCAGTTTGTGTCATAAACTGCATCCAGATACCCCCATGAAGAGAAGCCTCTAAAGCATCATCAGTATTTCCATCCCACCTGCCGCCATATTCAAGAACAAAGAACGGTTTTTTATATTTCTCCATCATTTTATTAAAGGAATTTATTATGCTTATAGGGTTATCGCCAAATTCTGATACAAAGCCGGTACTTTGAATCACATCAAGAGCTGAACTTTGCCACATCTCCAAGCCATGAGGCATATGGGCAAAAGAGGTGCTTACTAAGTGTTCCCATGGGTCTATCTCTTTTATGTACTTAGCCATTTCTTCATGCCAGGTCAATACCTCTCCCGCGTCTTCTAACTTTCTAGACCATGGCATGCCCAGTTTCTTTATGTATAATTCGGTCAGATCTACTTCAGAAATCAATGACCAATTAACAATATTCGTACTATATCCCCAGCGGGCAATGACATATCTTGCCATTTGTTTAAAAAGTTCCTTTGCCCTTTCATCAGTATAGTATTCTGCCGGATTGGCTAAAAAACCTCCGTTTTTTGTATTGTAAGGACTCGCGTCCCATTCACCATCCGGAGAGGCCCCTGTCTTATTTGCTAACTGGCCGTGATTAATTAAAAATAAGATAATATAAATTCCTCTTTCGTGAGCCTTTTCAATAATATAATCTAATCTCCACGCGTTTTCTATATTATACCGGCCAAGCCCTTGATAGCCATCCTCATCTTTGAGCCATTCCAGCCCTAACCAATTAGGATCCATCCATAAGGCAGTCCAATTTTCACCGTTTACAGACATTTTATAGATATAATCATCATACATATACGTTCCCTTTTGTGAACGCTTTGGATACCGTACATTGTGCCCAATGGGGTAATAAGTATCCCCATCATCAAACTCCAGGTAATGATAGTCACTTTCGCAAATTCTAATAAAACCTGGGCTCCTTGAATCAACTACATCGAACTTCTTTTTTTCTGTAGGCTTACCATTAATGGTTAAATAATAGAAGTAATCACCTGTTTCCGTCGGAGTAAATCTTACCTTCCAACACGGATTGCCGATAGAAGACAACCCTTCGTTCTTACTCATACTCAATTCTCTTTTGTATTCCTGATAATAGAAAGCCGGTATCTCAACTTTATCTCCGCTGGGCGCGGTAAAATATGCTTCTATATTAATAATATTGGGGTCAAAGGGATTTGAATATTCTTTAGATAGAGAAAAGGTTATTTCAAACTTCTCGTATTTTTCTACGGTGTTAGAATTTACTGTCTCATTAAGAATTTCAACTTCTTCGGCACTGGCAAAAGTAGTAAATACAAAAAAAACTGCTATAAAGATTACGTTCGTCTTCACTCGCATAAAATCCTCCTTCGGCGGCCTATTGAACTTAATAATGCGCCAAGGTTCCGGTTTCCTTCGCCCGGCGTATCATTAAGCTGCAAACCCAAAGGCCTATGGGAAATATAATAACAGAAAAAGCCGATAAAATCAATAGGTCAGGCATCAAGCTTTTCAATGTCCAGCCTTCTATTAAAGCATGCCTTATTCCTCTCAATGAATAGGTTATCGGTAAAATATACGAAAAACTCCTTAGCCAATTAGGTAGTATCTCAATGGGGAATAACACTCCGCCTAAAAGGAAGCAAACCTGACCAATAAGCCAATTTATAGGATCTCCCCGCTTTACCAAAACGAGAAGGCTGGCAGAAATTAAACCCAGGCCGCTAAATGAAATAAGCATAAGAACCAAAAAGAAGAATGCCCCAAAGAGATTGGGATTACTAAACCTGACTCCAAACAGTAAATATCCAAGCAAGAGATATAATATTACCTCAACCATTGTAAGTAAATACTTCCAGAAAGAGGGAAATAGTATTATGACAAACGGCTTAGTGGGGGTAACCATCATAGCTTCAAGGGTTCCTATGTTCATCGCGCGAACAATTTCATCCGTATAAGCGGAAAGCCCTGTTCTGAAAAAAGCAAAGAAAGCAATACCAACGATTATAAAGGTAAAGTAATTGCCCGTATGAAACTCTAAAAGCGGATTATTAGAGGCATCAATAAGCTGTGCAAGGTAATAGTATATCGCGCACATTACTATAATCCTTGCAAATCTAAAAAGTAAATGAAACTTATACCTTGTTTCAATAAGAAACCCCTTCTTAATAAAAGCCAATGCTTTACTCATTTATTTGCCCTTACAAGATATTTAAAAACATCTATTGTTGACATTTCCAAATCACCTTTTATCCTTTTAAAATCACCAATAGGGCCTTCAAATTTTATCTTACCGCAATTCAATAATGCTACGCGGTCACATATCTGACCAGCTTCTTCTAACCTATGTGTTGCCCAAAAAATAGTTTTTTTCTGCTTTACAGATAATTCATTTTTTACCAGCGTTTTTAGTTCTTCCGAAGCAATTGGGTCAAGGTTATTTGTAGCCTCATCCATAAATATTATCTGCGGATTATGAAGCAACGCCCTGGCAAGAGCAAGTCTCTTCTTGAACCCTGACGAATAATATCGGAAAAGCAGGTTTTCCTTTCCGCGCATTTTAAATAATTCCATTACAGCGGAAAACCTATCTTCGAAATCTCTTTTTTTGATATTGTGCAGTGCCGCGAAAAATTCCAGATTTTCTTTGCCGGTAAGGTGCCAGAAGAAACTGCGTTCATCACTAGATACCAGTCCAATTGATGACCGCAATTTACTATCATCCTTTATAATATTGTACCCATTTATATAAACACCGCCTTTTGTTGGCAATAGAAGCCCGCATAGTACGCGAATTAAGGTTGTTTTTCCCGCTCCATTGGGACCAATAATACCAAATATCTCCCCCTTTTTTATCTCTAAATTCACATTATCTAAAGCCTGAATCTTTCGTTTCTTAACCTTAAATTCTTTTGATACTTCTTGAATTTTAATTATTGTTTTCATAATCTATCTCTTTGCTATATATTAACAGTGCGTCCGCTATCTTTCTATCGCCGCCATAGATATTTTCCCCCCGAACCACCATATTAGCTGAACCTCCTCCATCCAGCAAAATAGCATCTGTAACGCCAAGTTTTACTAAGAATTCAGCCATTTCATAACAGGTTGTGGTGCCACAGCATAAAACCAATGTTTTATCATCTATCCTCCCGGCACTCATTTTTTCTTCAAGGATGTCGTTAGGATGGTCTTGCGTGAGTCTATTTCTGCCGTCTAAAACCATGCGGAGCCTTCCCCCAACCATCTGCCATATATCTCTGAATACTCCATCAAATTCTATGTCTATAGAGACCTCATCTCCCTGCTTGAAATTTTCCCTTAAATATTTACTCCCCTCTCCTGTCCCTGTCAAAACACAGGCATCTCCTGAAATAACAGGAAGCTCCTCTTCTATCCTGGCGACCTTAAACACGCTCTTCTCTCCTGCGGTTAATCCCCTACCTTTTAGCGGATGAATAACAATATAAGGCGCTTCAACTGAAGGCACCCGCAGCCCCGCGTTTGAAGTATAAATCATAACATAATCATAACCCTCCCATTCTAAGGGATTAACAAGAATATTTCTATATTTCCTTTCTTTATCCGTAGAGATAGTAATTTCATAGTTAACGGGTCTTCCGGCAACGACTCTCCTATCTTTAGTGATCCCTATCCCCGCGTTCAGCCATGGGTTTATAGTGCTTATGGTACTAATTAACTCACCATCAATAACCAAAATTCCCTTTATCTCTCCGATCGGAGAAGAATTGAATCGGTGGCCAAAATAATTAGCATTAATACCAACTACAGCGTTCTCACGCGAAGTAATATCCAAAACATTCTCCAATGAATCGCTTATAGTGCATCCGGCAATCGCCGGCCTCACAGATACTCCATCAGCTCCTATATTGCAAAATATTACGTGCATATCACCCCGCTTTTCATAAGTAATCCCGGGAGCGATAATATTTTCATCCGCGAACATTGCCGGTGTATATATAATAAGCAGCAGTAAATATATAGTAAACCCCATTAGAGAACTTCGGTTTCTATCGGGATAAATTTTCTCTAACGGGGTAAGTATCCTAAAATATTTCATACTATTAACCGTACCTTCCCCTTTAATAATCCTTTAAAATACCGGCCGCTCTCCTCACTGGTTTTAAATTGGCTGTCTATAGCAGAAGAGGCGGGAGAAAAAAGAATAGTATCTCCGCTACGGGCAGCGGCAAGAGCCTTTTCTACTGCTTCCTTCAGCGAGCTCAATTCACATATAGAGACTTTGCCGTTTAAGGCTTCCCGTAAAAGCATCTTATTTTCTCCATAAATATATACATTCTTTACCTTTTCTTTAATTATATTTATTAAAGGTCTAAAAGAGAGCCCCTTGTTTATACCGCCTAATATCAGGATAAGCGGAGCTTTACAATTCACGACGGCATTTAATGTAGCTGTAATATTAGTACCTTTTGAATCGTTAACAATATTAACACCCTCTATTTTACCGAGATATTCAAATCTGTGTTCAATGCCCCCAAATTTACAAATACCTCTTTTAATATCTCTAAAAGGGACATTGCTAATCAAGGCGATAGCAATCGCACCCAAGATATTGGGATAAAAGATTGTATTTTTAATATTTAGTTCATCTAAGCCGCACAAGGCCTTATTGCCAATAAATATCTCATTGCCATCTATGCAAATTCCCCCATCTAAGAACCTTTTTGCGCTAATAAATACCTTTTTAGCTTTATTGTTTAGAATAATTTTCTCAGCAAATGAGTCATCTAAATTAACAACACAATAATCCGATTCATCTTGGTAAGACAAGAGCTTCATTTTAATCTGAGAATACTTATCAAAACCCTTATATCGATTAAGGTGATCAGGTGTAATATTAGTTATAAAAGCGACAGAAGGTTTAAATAAATTAGAGTTCTCCAGATAAAAACAACTTATCTCCAATAGGATAATGTCTCCTCTTGAGATATTTAAAATTACACTGGACAAAGGAATCCCGTTGTGCCCTGCTATAAATACTTTCTTACCGGTCTCTTGAAAAATAAGTTTAAGGATTCCTATAGTTGTTGTTTTGCCATTAGAGCCGGTAATCGCGATTGTTGGAACTTTACAAAAAAGGGACGCGAATTTCATTTCATCAAAGATGGGAACATTCCTTTTCCTTGCGGTATCTAAAATAGGGATCTTAGCCGGAACACCAAAGCTTCTAATTATTAAATCCGCGTTCTCTATTATTTTTTCAGTATTGCCTCCTGTTTCATACGGTATACTATTGCTTTCCAGAATAGTCATTTTCTCTTTGAGTTCACTTTTATCCTTTTTATCACTAATGAATACCGTTCCGCCGAGGCTTTTTACCATTAAAGCAGCCGATACTCCGGTATCATTTATGCCGATTATGGATATCTTCTTATTTTTTAAATTTTTCATTTAAAATCTCAAAAACTCCTCTGAGCGCCCACTCAAGATGACCTTTTGCCAATGGATTCTTGAGATAGGCATTTATAAGAGAAGAATACACCTCTATTAAATTAATCTTAACCGTTACTTTATCTGCAGAAAATTCACTAAATAGCTTCTCTCTTAGTTTCGGAAATAATTCTTTTACCCTGCTCTTTCCCGGTTTATCCAGATGGACCACAAAATAAGATAATATATACAAAGGGTGGGCGTATCTGAATGAGGAAAAATCACAGGACAATATATACCCACTATTATCAATTAAAAAATTACTAGCTTCGGGGTCATATCTTGTATAGATAGTCTCTTTATCCGCTTTATTGATCAAAGAAGCTATTTGTCTTTTTGCCTTTTGATTATATACCCCTTCATCTAATTGTTTTTTCGTATAATAATAAACATCCTTTACCGTTAATCCCCGCGTCCTTTTGCCAACCTTCCTTAAATAAAATATTTCCTCTTTAATATGTTTTAAAAAACCATCTATATTAATTAAAACAGTATTCTCCAAATATTTTTCATAATCAATCCCGCCATAACAAAATTCAAAAGATAATTCTTTTTCATCAAAATTCAATAACAAAGGCTGCGCGGGATAATCTTTAAGAAGCATAAGATTATCCAACTCTTCATACCAATATTTAGCGCCTCTTCTTGAATAAGTTTTTTTAACTATATGCCTGCCATTTCTACGACATACAGCAACGGTAGAAACATTAGTATTCTTTAGCTTCATAGCCAACCATTTCACCTGATAAATCAGAAAAAATTTTATCTAACGTAATCCTTTTTGCAAATTCATATAACTCCGGCGTAGTCCTGTTGCCAGTATTTCTTCTCGGAATAGAGGATTCTTTTACCATTTCACTCAATGACGGGTTTTTATTAGACAACCAATCAGCGCCCTTCAGGCATAGGTTCCCTCCCAGTCCATATAACATATGGACGGCGTGAGCTTTAGGGTCAGGCCAATACATTATTTCTTTCCCAATTGCCTTTACCCTTCGCATAAAGAACGCCTCTTCCGCGTAGCCATTTATTTCATTAGCCGGTAAAACGCTAAATTCGCAGCTTTTCAAGATGTCCGCCTCACATAAAAGATGCGCGTTAATATTCTGTACTGGAAATGGCCATAGTAGATTTTCCTCTTCATCAATAAATCTGGGACTTGATATATACTCTATCGGAAATGAATCTGAGGTAGAATTAAAAATACCCGTTGAAGCGTCTATTTTTCCAATATCATCCATTTTGATAATCTTTGTGGGTACAGTTGCCCTATTGTATACCGGAAGGTTTAATCCCGTTATATTTTGTTTGTACCGCTTTAATTTATTTAAAACTAATTCTGCCAAAAAAACGCAGGAGCCGGTACAAACACAATCATCGTCTGTCAAATATATATATTTAGAACTCGCTGCTCTAATACCTATGTTCCTGCTCACAGCAGAACCTAAATTATTCTTGCTCTTTAACAGAACCAACTTAACGCCTCCTCCCCTGCAATAATCCACCATTTCCTCTGCATAATCTCCTTCATCAGAACCATCATCTACAACAATAATTTCTTTTAAGGGAGGCTGTTGATTTAATAGAGAGTTAAGGCACCACAATAAAGGGTTCAATCTAAATCTTTTCGACTGCCGATTATACGGAGCTCTATTGTAAGTTACAATAACTGCCGTTGTTTCTGATTTAGTTTTTCGCATCTCTACTCAAAAACTTTCTTATATTGTTCCTATACGAATCTACTCTACGTTTAAAATTAGCGGCACGAATTCCTGCTAATCTTTCTATTATGCCGCGCTTGTTGTTATTAAACAAACAATAGATCATATTCTCATTAAAAAAATCCATCACATCTCCCTCTATATGAATGGATTTAAACTCACCTGTCAAATCTTCATAGCCGGGCATAAGCCTTTTCAGTAACCCTTGAGGTATAACTTCATCATAAAGTAAATTAATGTGGCTAAAACATAAATACACAGGCAGCCTCAACCTATTATTATCTACCGTTTTAATGAAAACCTCCCAATCTATTTTTGCTTTATATATATTTATTATCTCAAAGACGTCGCAGAACTTTGACATCCTTAGATTGGAATTATCCTTAATTTTTTTCATATCATATATGTCTTTAAACAAATCCCAGCACTGGTGAATAATTAAATTTACCTCATTTAAACAGGGCAAACTTCTATTTTTCACAATAATGACATTAGTATTATTAATCAAATCATCTGTTAATCCTCCGCGGCAAGCTTCCATAAAAAAATCAAAATGCACCTCTATATTTATAGCCTCGCAATATTTACTTTTTGACATTTTTGAAAAAGGCAGGTGTCCTAAAAACTTGTGCCAAAACAATTTTTCTCCCTTACTCATTTCAAAAATCTTACCTTCATCCTTATTGTACTTTCCAATTGTATATCCTGACTCTTGCATAATAGAGCAAGCTCGCGTAAAATCAGTTTTCCCAACTAATATATCTACATCTACAAAATACCTTAGGGCTGGATCTTCATATACGAACTGCACTAAATACGCCCCCTTTGTCAAAACTGCCTTTATGCCCTGATTACCAAAGGCATCAAGAAGCATCAGCGATTCCCTCAAATAAACACCGTTCTTTAATTTGTTTTCTCTATATACGGCCTCAAACTTACCCCTTACTTCTATGTTAATATAAGATAATAGTTTCAACCTTTTGAGATGACAATATATTAACGGAACAACCTTATGCCGGTAGGCATTTTTGTAAACCATTTCCCAGTTTATGGCCCTCTCTGTAACTGCTCTACAGATTTCCCTGTCAAGCGGATTACTTATACTGACTCTGGAGCAATTAATTATAAACTTATCTTCAGGCAACAATTTCATTTGAACTTACCCATTGCAGCAATTTGATGTACTCTCTATAAAAAATTTTACCTCGATCCAAGTCTGAATCTGCACCTTTCGCAATTGAATTATTAAAATATTCCAGACTTATCTTGCCAAAGATGAAGTCGCGATATAATTTAACGGGTGTTTCGGGCTGCTTTTTATAAAAAATCTCTAAGTTCCTTGTAATATCTTTAAGTAAATTTTCCTTGTTTCTTGGATGAGCCAAATGGTAGTTACATGCCAAAGGGTTATAAGTAAACCTGTACCCTCGTTTATACAAACGATAGCCCAATTCTATATTATCCTGCCCCCACCCGATAAAATCTTCATCAAACAGGCCTATTTTGATTAGAGCGTCTTTTCTCAAGGAAACATTATTGGTTCCGAAGCCTATCCATGGAATACTGTTATTTTCAAAAGAAAAAGCTTTGCGGACAGTTTTAAAATATATGTCTTCGCGGGCTATAGAAGGCAGTCTCTTAAATATTTCCTTTAACTCAACCTTATCTAAACAAGATAGATACACCTGAAATACTTTTCCCAAGCTTACCACATTTTTATCTTGATGAGAATCAACATGCTGAGATATAAAATTAGAGCTAAGTAGCAGATCATCATCCGTAAAAACGATCACCTCTCCCGAGGCGCGCCGAATTCCTTCATTTCTCGCGTTGGCTCGGCCGGTGCCTTTTTGAATTATTAACTTAATATCTAATTTTCTTCGCGCAGAAACAATAGCTTTACGGATGGTTTCCGATGGTTCTTTAGCCACTATAATTATCTCATATTTTTCCGGCGGATAATCTTGAACCAAAAAAGACTGGAGAGCAAGAAGAAGTCTGGTTTCTTTTTTATACGTGGGAATAATTACGCTATTATACATTTTTTACCTTAGAATCAATATGGCGCGCTAATAGAGTAATGTTGTTAAATAATTCAAAGTTCAAATCTTCGTCCTCTATCCTTATAGCAAACTCAACCTCTAACGCTACAATAAGCTCCAGCACCTGAAGCGAATCCAATCCCAAATCATTAATCAATGAACAATCATTGGTTATATTTTCCCTTGGTGTTTGAATCAGTAATTCATTAATCAAGACGTCTTTTATTCTATTTATAATTTTACTGTACGGCATCATGAGCTCCTCAATCTATTTCTTACTATTTTGCCGGTTACCGTCCTGGGTAATTCTTTCCTAAGCTCTATTATCCTTGGAACCTTATAGATAGTAAGTTTTTCCCTGCAGTATCTTATTATCTCTTCAGAAGTCACTTTTCCTTCCGGCACAACAACTGCCTTGATCAATTGGCCATACGCGTAATCTACACCCACCACCACAGCTTCTTTTACCTTTGAATGCGCGAGTATGACTTTTTCAACTTCCTGAGGATATACCTTAGAACCAGCTACATTTATAACATCGTCTTTGCGGCCCAGAATATATAAATAGCCCCTTTCATCTATTTTTCCCAAATCTCCGGTTCTTACAGTTCCCCATAAAATCTCATCTTGAACTATCTTTATTTTATTCTTTGCCAATGGCCTGCCTACAGAACCAATCTTCCTTTCATTAAACGGATAGTTAATTGAAACTGCTCCTGTTTCAGTTGATCCGTACAATTGGCAAATTTTTTTGTTGTATAATTTCTTGAATTTTACAAATGTATTTTCTCTCAATGGCGCTCCGCTGGAAATACATAAACGGAGAGTATTCAGATCAACTTTACCGTCAGGGTAAGTCCTTGTAAGAATTTCATAGATAAAAGGAGTAGCTGGAAAAACAGTAATTTTATTTTTCCGCGTCAATTCTAATAGCTCAACAGGTAGAAATCCCTGTTCTAAAAACAAAGCCGCGCCGGAAAAGATAGAAGAAAGCGCGATAGTCCCTAACGCGTAAGAATGAGAAAGGGGTAGGATGCATAAAACCCTATCTTTATGATTTAAGCTAATTCTAAAACTAAAACTCCTTGCTTCTTCTAAAAGGCTCTTGCCGGTACGATGTATAAATTTTAGAGAACCGGTACTACCTGAAGATAATTGACAGAGGATTCTATTTTCCGGCAGTGTTTCCATAAAATGCGCGGCCTTGGTACTCATCTTATCTATTTTAAGGGGGAATTCCCCTCTTTTAGAAGTCTTTCCTTTAACTATTATAAACCTCGGCTTCGCGTGAATATTTTGGGCGGCCTGCAGTAGGTGAGAATTTGTAATTACTGCTGTAATTCTTAACTTTCTAAATATCCTGTTTAGTTCCTCAATATTTAACCTGGTATCTAAAGGAACGGAAACAGCGCCTATCTGCCAGTTAGCAAAGAAGGAGATGATAAATTCCGGACAATTGGGTAACAGTATGGCTACATAATCTCCCCGCTTAATTCCCAACGATAATAACTCTGATGCTAGGCTATTTATTCCTTTTAATAAATCTTTATAACTATAGGCATTCTTTTTAAAGATAACCACTGTATTCCTAAAATAATTTTTAATCTAATTGTAGTTAAAATATCATCTATTAATATAACACACTTATGAAACAACAGGAAAGTGTTATTTTTGATTATTCTCGCTATGAGGAGTTTATTTAGGCTGGACTTGGCGTGTCTTAAGTTAAAACTGTTTGCCGCTGAATACTTTCCCGCTTTATGCGTTCTTTTAATACTTGATATTTTACTCCAGCCACGTAATGCCGGACTTAATGCTGCTATAGACACTCCCGAGCCATCCAAAAAAGCCGCTGTCGTCCCCTTTGTTCTTTGTTCACTTTTTATATGGGTTTCCAGAACTTCGTGCTCTTAGATTATCATAGCGAATATCCAATTCTGTTCCTTGGTCTGGTGTTTCTATATCCATCATCATCTTTGTAATTGGACCTATCTCGCCATCTACTTTGATTGTTCCCAATGGAATATCATCGATGTAATACGATATTTCAGATACTTCTCTATCAAGTATTATTTTCATCGTATGAAAATCTTTACTTGCGTCAGCGGATACACGCTTATTTATATCCTTACCTTGTACAAGTTTGGATGAAAGCGTTAGCCAATCTGTCTGGATAAGATAACTTCCCTCTCCTTTTCTTCCGCTAAAATACACACATAAAGGCCCCCAACCTATTTTACCATCATCTGTCATTCCCCAGAGAGCGACCAATTGATAATCATCGCTGTGGGCAATTTTGAAATCACCAGAAAGTTCTATCTTTGTACGTGTATCTTCAAATACTGGGAGCCAAATACGATTCCCTATCCACTCAGTATCTTGAGTAGTACCTACAAATCGACCTGTTTCATCTATGACAGACCAGGTAAGACCAGGATCTGTTTCTTGAAGTGATATATTCCATATCTCACCTTTATCAAAGTCAAACCTAGCAATAGTCCTCCACTCTCGCTCTTTCGTCAAATGAGAACATCCACTGTTAAACATTATTGTAGCCAGTCCAAAAACTATAATGATAACCACACATATATTTTTTCTCATAGATACTCCTTTGCTTTTTTCGCCTTTGCTCATACCACTATCTATGATTCACCTTCTGTGATTTCATCTCCCTAAATAATTCTATAGTCAACTCTTTAGCTTCGTCACAAACCCAATGACCAG
Organism: Candidatus Kappaea frigidicola; assembly: GCA_030765555.1. Taxonomy (GTDB): domain Bacteria; phylum Omnitrophota; class Gorgyraeia; order JAGLLT01; family JAGLLT01; genus Kappaea; species Kappaea frigidicola. The sequence continues at coordinate 1,179 of JAVCCI010000072.1, read as the reverse complement.
CTCCAGGGGAAATTTTGAATTTTACGTCATATTTTTTATCTTTAAGGCGCTCAGCAAGTTTTCTTGAATCACTTATTCTCGCTTTATCATTTGCCCCTACTGTTACCAAAAAGTCAGTTTTGACTGAGCTTGTTATTATTGACAAATCGAACCATCTTCCTGATATTATAGAAGCGGCTCTAACAACATTGCGACGCTTAAAGACAAATCTGCTAAGGAACTGTGCGCCTCCCGAAAAACCAGTCATAAAAACTTTCTCCTTATCAATCCGAAAATTTTTTCTTACTTCCTCAATAATGTCTATCATTTGTTTATCGGCATTATTCCTTAATAGCGGATAGCCATCTGGAAGATTAGGGCAAACTAAGATAAAACCTTCTTTATCAGCAAATCCTTTCCACAAATCCATTGCCTGTTTACCATCAGCCATAAGGCCATGTATCCCGATAAAAAGAGGCCATTCTTTAGACGGAGAATATTTTTTAGGTAAATAAATATAATAGGTTTGGTCAGGATTTCTCTTAAGCTTCATAAGAGTGGTTTTGTTTAATAAATCTTCATAATCCATATAGTTGGAAGAAATTTTTTTACGTCTTGGAGGCCGGGTCACTACAGGCTCAATTACATATTTTACTTTTTTCTTTTTAACCTTTTTCTCTTGAATTTCCTCAGTTTTCTCAGTTATTTGGGTTTTAGCCGGTCGGGTGCTTTTAATTTCTTCAATCTCTTTTTTGCGTTCTTCCCTTTCTCTCAACCACCTTTCTTCAAGAGATTGATTTTCCTCTTCAGACCATCTCTCAACTTTCTCAATTTGATTATGGTTAAAAACCACTGTGCCAATATTTAACTGCATAATAATCTCATCTGGTTTATCTTCTAGAATAATACTCTCCATTTTATTGCCATTCTTAAGATGGACAACATCGGCAGAGGATGAAAAGCAAATAGAAATAAAAAATAATAACAGAAAAAAGATTTTTCTTAACATCGTACAGTCTTTGCTCTCTTTATCCAAACATTTTCTTTAGTCTTGCTATTCCTTTTTCAATCTCTTCAAGATCGCATGAGAAACTAAAACGCAAATAATATTCTTGCCCAAAAACTATACCTGGAATAACTGCTATTTTCTGTTCATTCAAAAGTTTATTTGCTAAATCCATTGAATTCATATTAGTTTCT
>JAVCCI010000062.1 GCA_030765555.1 Candidatus Kappaea frigidicola | reverse complement strand
TATCTCGATGGGCAACTTCATGATTATGAATTACCGGATGCAGAACTTCAAAAATCCATAGATCAAATAAAAGAATATCCACAAATAAATAAATAAGAGGATGGTTATGAAATTAATTAAGAGGCTAGTATTGCCGATTATTTGCGCAGTCGTTTGCTTTAATGCAGTTCAAGCAACAGCTTGGCAGATAAGTGCTTCTTCTAGTGAAGAAAAATTTGGCCCAGAGATGGCTATTGATAAAAATTTTGAAACTCGTTGGGCAAGTGAGTTTTCGGATCCTCAATGGCTCTTAATTGATCTTGGTCAAAAAGAAGAAATAAAAAATATTTTGTTAAATTGGGAGGCAGCATATGCTAAGGACTATAATGTAATGCTCTCAAATGATGGTCAAAGCTGGAGAGATGTTTATCATCAAGCGAATAGTTCTGGAGGGTCTGAAAATATTACTCTTGATACTCATCAGGCAGCCAGATATGTGAAAATTATTTTTAATAAAAGAGCAACTGAATGGGGCAACTCTCTTTGGGAAGTTGTCATAAACAAAGAGCCGCCAGCAAAAGCAGCCGTGAGAGCTTCCAGCGGGAAAGGTGATATGGGCCCAGCTAAAGCGATTGATGGCAATTATAATACTCGCTGGAGCAGTTCTTTTGATGATAATCAGTATTGGCAGATAGATTTTCCTGAAGCAAAGGAACTTTGTGGTCTGACTTTGCACTGGGAGACAGCTTATGGTGAAATTTATAAAATAGATGTTTCAGAAAATGGACAAGATTTTAAACCAGTTTATAGTACTGCAGATGGTGATGGCAATACAGATATTATTTATTTTACACCCCAATTAGTAAAAAGCCTGCGTTTTAATGGTATTCAGAGAGGAACAGGTTGGGGATATTCATTTTGGGAGATTGAGTTTCGCGAAGGCTCTAATATGCCTCAGGTTGAAGCCAACAATACAATAGAAGCCAGTTCTGCTGAGCTTGCCATAGATGGCAATAGAAGTAGTTATTGGCAGAGCCAAGAAGATAATGCTGTCATAACTTTTGAGCTTCCACAAGAAATGACTCTTGGTGGTCTGGAGCTTACCTGGTTAGAGAATTATGCCAAAGGCTATACGATTGATACTTCAAAAAATGGTAAGGATTGGACAGAAGTATTTAAAACAAAAAAGGCAAACGGTGGTAAGGATTGGGTGTATTTTTCAGCCAAACCAATAAAGTATATACGTATTAACTGTTTAGCTCCTGCAAATAAAGCAGGTGGATTTCAATTAGCCGAAGTTGAACTAAAAAGCAAAGAAGAACAAGCCACACCTCTAAAAGAATATCAAGCATCTGCTAAAGATGCCAAGCCTGGTTATTATCCTATGTGGTTGCGGCGCATTCAGGAATTTTGGACTATCTGTGGCGTTGTTGGTGACGATGAAGAAAGTTTAATTACAGAAACAGGAACCATTGAACCTTATAAATCAGGCTTTAGCATTATGCCTTTCGTGTATGCTAATAATGAATTATATACAGCTGAGGACATCAAATGTACGCAAGGTTTAATTGATAAAATTCTACCTTTACCATGGGTCAATTGGGAGCACGATGATTGGAAGTTGGATATTCAGCTTGTATCTTTTGGGGATCCTGGTAAAGCTCATTCTGCGGTGCGCTATCGCCTAACTAATACAACCAAAGAAAAACTCCAGATGAAATTTGCTTTAGCTGCCAGGCCTATTCAGGTGAATCCTATTTGGCAAAGAGGAGGCTTCAGTCCTATAAGAGAAGCGCTATGCCTCAAAGGCAAAGAAACCTCTATGGTTAAAGTAAATGGAGAGGCTAAATGTTTTTTGATGAGTCAGCCGGAAGCCATGGGAGCTGTAAATTTTGATGATGGAGATATAGTGACTTATCTTGAGGAAGGTAGAGTTCCAGCTTCGCTAAAAGCAACTGATGGACAAGGTAGAGTATCTTTTGGTTTATTATATGATATCAATTTAAAACCAGGTAAATCACAGGATATTATTGTGATGTTTCCTCTTAATTCAAAGAGCGTCCTACCCAAAAAAGCAGAAAAAAATCCTGACAAATTTTTTGCTAAAGAATTAGAAAAAGAAACCAACTATTGGAAAAACTCTTTAAGTAAATTCACTATAGACATACCCGAAGAACGTCTTATTAATGTTATGAAAACGAATATTGCTTATATACTTTTAAATAAAGATGGTCCTTGGATTAAGCCGGGAGCCAGAAACTATAATCATTCTTGGACGAGAGATGGGGCAATGACCAGCGTAGCCTTGTTGCGCATGGCCTACATAGATGAAGTAAAAAGTTGGCTTGATGCTGTTGCTTGCAATGTGACTGATAGTGGATACGTGCCATTTATATTTTTTGAGGGAGGGAATCCTGTAGGGTTTAATCCTGATAAAACGGGTGAAGGTCAAGAATATGATGCACAAGGAGAATTCGTTTTTGCCGTAAGGCAATATGTAGATTTTTCAGGTGATTATGATTACTTAAAACAAGCTTATCCAAAAGTAATAAAAGCGCTTGTGTTTTCAAAAAATTTGAGAAGAGAACGAATGACAGAAGAATATAAAAATGATCCTGCAAAAAAAGCTTACTACGGCATTATTCCACAATCTAACAGTCACGAAGGATATTTTCCAGCTAAACATAGTTATTGGGATGATTTTTGGATATTGAGAGGATTAAAAGATGGGCTATATTTAGCCCAACTAATGAATGATGAAAAGAATGCCAAATGGATTCAGTTTGAAATAGAAGACTTTAGAAAAGATATTTACGCTTCTATTGATGCGGTTATCAAGGAAAATAATATAAAATATATACCAGGATGTGTAGAGTTTGGTGATTTTGATGCTACCTCAACTGCTATAGCTGTTATGGCTTGTGGAGAAGAAAATTATCTTCCTCAACCTTATTTAGACTATACGTTTAATCAATACTTTAGGGATTTTAGCCGACGCCTAAAGCCGGGAGGAGAAACCACATTTACTCCGTATGAAGTTCGATCAGCAGATGCTTTTATCCGAATGGGAGATAGGCAAAAAGCACTCATAATGCTTAGATATTTTACTGAAGATTCTGTTCGTCCCTATGCTTGGAATCATATGGCAGAAGTTGTTCATGGCAAAGGCAGAGCTCCTTCATACATAGGAGATATGCCTCATACATGGGTTGGGTCTGGCTATATAAGTGCAGTGCGCACTATATTTGCCTATGAGCTTGAAGAAAAGCTTATTTTAGCTGCAGGCGTTGATCCTACTTGGTTTGAGCAAGGCATTACAGTTAAAAATTTACCCACTCTCTATGGTAACATTTCTTATACAATAAAGAGCGATGGAAAAGTTATAAATATTGAATTAAAAGGAGCTGCCAAGCCACCAAAAGGATTTGTAATTCCCGTGCCTGATGAAATTAAAGATAGAATAATAACACTCAATGGAAAGCCAGTTGCGATCATTAATGGCAATTTGATATTTGATAAACTACCAGCTAAAATTGCAATAGAAGAAAAATAAACAGCAAAAATGCAGAGTAATAAAATATAAATATTTAGCAAATTTTTATATTTGACAAGCAGGTTAAAATCTGTTATTCCTAGTTAAACTGTAAGAGGAGGCTCCGTGAGGATCTTACAAAAAGGAGCAAAATGCGTCAAAAGCAATTTACAGTTTTAGTTATTTTTTTCTTGGTGTCTCTGTTTATAGCTACAGCAGAAGCAGCTAATCTCTTTTTTAACCCCTTAGGCCCGGAAGCTGAGAATTCAGCTTCGGGCTTTGCTTTATCCTTTGGTCCCACAGATTATAGTGCTACTTTTGAAGGAGAGATAGATAATTTTCCTGTCGGCGAAAAAGGGATTGTAGGTGCATTTATTTTCACGGGAGGAAAAGAAATCTGCATTGGCTTAGCTACTGTAGGTGCCTCTAAAAAATATAAAATGCAGATATTTGGGGACAACCCTGCTACTCAAGAGACTGAGGGGGCAAAAGATGGAAATGTTGTAACCTTTAAAGCAATTATAAGTGGAGAGCTTACCCCCCTAGTTCCAATTAGCGGCACTACCTCTCCTGTCTGGAAAGAAAATCAATTAGTGTCAAACGTTAATTTAAACATAGAGAAAGCTGGTATAAAAAGCGCCTTAAATGATATACGAGGAGGCGGATTAGGAGCTTTAGGTGGAGGAGGCTTGCCAACTGAATTAACTACGTTTACTGAGAATGATTCAAGTGGAGGCTTTGGCGTGCCCATAGAAGAAATTCCAGATATACCTCAAGAAGATAATATTCCGCCGGTCGTGCCAGAACCCGCCAGTTGGCTGTTGTTAATTACAGGCTTTTTTGGTTTATTCTCATATAGAAATAGATAAAACTGAATTTTGATAGGGCCTGCAATTTCCTCATTTACACCTCTAAATACAGGAAATCCTCAAACTATCGCAAGTTCTATCAATTTAATTTCAGGAATTAAATGAGTACAACGAACAACTAGAACAACAACATTACATATTATGTATGCACATAGAGAAAATAAATAGTATAATATAAACAAAAAGGAGTTTGGCAAATGAGTTGTGTAAAAAGAGTTATAGTACTAATATTATTTAGTTACTTCTTTATGCCACTATGTGCATTTTCTCAAATTACAGCTACCTCTTCTTCGGTTCAGGAAGATTTTAAACCTCAAAATGCAATTGATGGCAATATGTCTACGCGCTGGAGCAGTGCACCTATGGATCCTCAGTGGCTTTTATTAGAATTAGAGCAAGCGAAAATTATATCGGGTATGACTATATATTGGGAAACTGCCTTTGGCGAAGATTATTCAGTGCTTCTTTCTTTAGATGGCAAGGAATGGAAGACAGTTTTTAAAATTAAGGGAGCTGACGGTAAAACAGATGACATTTATTTTAAACCTCAGGAAGCTCGCTATGTAAAAATCATGTGTCAAAAGAGAGCAACTTCATGGGGAGCTTCTATATTTGAAGTAAAATTAAAAGGCCTTGAAGAAGTTCCATTAATAGCTGTTTCATCTGGAAACAATACCCAGGTATCAAATATTATGGATGGAAACAAAATGACATCTTGGACAACTACTGAAGATGGGCACCAGTGGGTAGCTATCGACCTTAAAAAAGTAAAACCTATTGGCGGCTTCGAGCTAAATTGGGGAGAAAACTATGCCAAAGACTATCAAATATCAGTTTCCAGTAATAGTATTGAGTGGAGGCAGGTTTTTAAAAGTAAAAAAACTAATGGCGGTAAAGACTTAATTTATATCGATCCGATTGCCGTTAGATTTATCAAGATTGAATGTAATGAGCCAAGCACAAAGGGTTATTCTTTGGGTGAGGTTTTTATAAAAGGTAAAGATGAACACGCTAGTCCGCAAAAATACTACGAGGTGCTAGCTGAAGAATCTCCTCGGGGTTATTTTCCTAAGTGGTTATATAAAGAACAAGAATATTGGACAGTTGTTGGGGTAGATGCTGATATAAACGAATCTCTAATTTCAGAGACTGGAACCATTGAACCATACAAAAATGGGTTTAGCATTATGCCGTTTATCTATACTGATAATAAATTAGTAACAGCCTATGATTGTAAGATTGAGCAAAAACTGGAAAAAAACTATCTTCCAATTGCTTCTGTGTCTTGGGATTATAGCGGTTTAATATTTGAACAGACTATTTTTGCTCATGGTAAAAAAGGAGCCCCTGTTACTTATGCGTGGTATAAATTAAAAAACAATACTACTTCAACAAAAAAAGGAAAAGTGTATTTAGCTATCAGGCCTTTACAATTAAATCCTCCCTGGCAGTATGGTGGCATGAGTGAGATATCAAATATAGAATGTAAAACTGATGATGATCCGGCAATAATAAAAATTGACAATAGAGATGCTTTGATTATTTTAACAAAACCCGATAATGTCGGTGCTATTAAGAGTGAAACTGGAGAAATTATTGATTTTATTTCTGAGGGTAAGCTTCCTTTGGAAAAACAAGTATTTGATGTCAGTAAATTAGCTACTGTCGGAGTATCTTTTGAATATGATTTAGCAATTGGTCAAGAACAAGATATATTTTTCTATATGCCCCACAGGCTTACTCCAGAGTTGAAGAAAATAAAAATAGCGGATGCTTCTACTTATTATAATAAAATCCTTAAATCTACAATAGATTATTGGGATAAAAAATTAGGCAAATTAACCATCGATATTTCGCAACAAGAAGTTGTAGATGTTTTTAAATCCAATATAATTTATCTCTTAATTAACAGAGACGAGTCTTTGCTGCAGCCTGGAGCGAGAAATTATGAGCGTTCCTGGATAAGAGATGGCTCAGTTATGGCCGCAGCTTTGTTAAGAGCTGGATATTTTGATGAAGTCAGACAATATCTTGATTGGGTTACGACGTGTCAAAGGCCCAGCGGAGAACTCCCATGTATTTTAGAAAGAAATGGACAAATGCCGGGATGGGCTAGCACTTGGACAGAGTGGGATGGTCAGGGAGCCTAT
>JAVCCI010000082.1 GCA_030765555.1 Candidatus Kappaea frigidicola | reverse complement strand
TTACATAAAAAACAGCAGGTGTAAGTTCACCTGCTATTTTATGCATATTAGGAATCATTAAAAGAAGGCCTTGAGAAGCAGTGAATGTAGTCGTCATACTGCCAGCTGTCAAGGCGCCGTGTACAGCGCCGGAAGCGCCCCCTTCAGACTGGAGCTCAGATACACTTGGCACCTGTCCCCAAATATTAGTTTCTCCTTTGGCAGATTTAGCATCTGCTATTTCACCTACTCCGGATGAAGGAGTTATAGGATATATTGCAATTACTTCGTTTGTAGCATGACCTATATAGGCAGCTGCTGTATTACCATCCATAGTTTTCATTTTACTTGCCATCTTAAGAAATCTCCGTTTATATTTATTTAAGTTTTACTTTTATTATCAGTCTTGGAGTCACTGTGGGGCAATAAATCATAAATTTCAGTTATACGCACCTTTACTAAATACCTTGGTTCAGGTAAATATAACTCATGACGACCATGACTAGAGCCTTTTTGAACATTCTTAATCATTCTTTCAATTAATAAAACTGTCCTTTGTCTTTCCCACTTTTTAATATATTTTTTAAACATCTCCCCATTATCAATCAGCTCGACAATACCTTTAAATTGATATCCTTCAAAACCTTCGATATCTGCAATAGATATAGAAACCTGTGGATTCTCCAGAAGGTTATCTTTTGTCTTTTGGGAATATAAATCAAGAAAATATATTATTCCTTCTTCTGGCATAACCTCTACAATCCCTTTGAGGGAGGCATTAGGTTTGCCATCCTTAGAAGCACTTGAGACCATTACAATTCTATGCTTGGACAGCAATTTCGCCATCGCTTTGTTAAGCTCCACTGCAGTCTCCTTTCGTTTGTAGCTTACTACAAAATTATAAATTAAGATAATTTATTGATAATAGCCCTTAAAAAAGCAGGTAAATCTTCTGGTTTACGAGATGAAATTAAATTACCATCTACTACAACTTCTTCATCTAAATAAGTAGCTCCAGCATTTACAACATCATCCTTAATGGCATAAAAACAGGTACATTTTTTACCTTCTAATATATTAGCAGATGCTGCTACCCATGGTCCATGGCATATAGCTGCCACTATCTTATTATCCTCATTAAGCTTTCTAACAAAACTCAAAACTTCCTGATGACGTCTCAAGATATCAGGAGCATAGCCCCCAGGGATAATAACCCCTTCAAAATCTACAGAAAGAGCTTCATTTATAGATAAATCACTTTTAATTTCATATCCGTGCTTACTCTTATAGGTTTTTTTCTCATAACCCACAATATAAACTTCAAAACCTGCCTCTTTTAAGCGTAAATACGGATACCAAACCTCTAAATCCTGATAAATATCATCAACTAGTATAGCTATTTTTTTATTACTCATATATTTTTTAATTATAAAGACGATAACTATAAAGCATAACCATTTTAAGGCTAAGGAGCTCAAAAGTCAAGCATGATTTATGAAGTTAAGCCAGATGCTTTAACCTTAACAATGAGCTTTAAGGAGGGTTTCATCAACTTCTTTAAGGCTTTTTAGAATTAAATCTGCTTCCTGGAGGTGTTCTTCCTCTAAATAGGTACAAACAGCTATACAATATATACCCGCCCTTTTAGCCGAAGTTATACCAAAAGGAGCATTCTCAATAACAACTGCTTCTTGAGATGAAAGTTCGAGGGCCTCCAAAGCCCTGGTATAGGGTTCAGGGTCAGGCTTACCAGCCTTCACTTCATCACCTGTCAATGTATAATCAAATAATTTTAGTAAATCAGTTGGTAATATATGGCCCACCTCTCTTCTAGCTGTTCCAGTTACCAGAGCCATTTTATAACCTTCTTTTTTCAAATCAACTAAAAGCCCTGAAGCACCTTCCATTAATTTTGGATGAGATATTTTTTTAAAGATATCTTCTTTGAGTTGTAATATCTCCTGAGCCTTATCAAGCGAAGAATCAATGTTCTGCTCTTGCATCATTTCAAGAGCGGTATCCAAGCCCTTTTGGCCTTCTCGCAAATAAATATCACAATAGCCCGCTTTTATACCATAGGCACTTAAAGCCTTTTTCCATGCTTTAAAATGAAAACCCATAGTATCTGTAATTACCCCGTCCATATCAAAAATCACAGCCTCGGGCCTAAAAGGAAGTATTTTCATATTGATTTATTTAAGATTAGACTCAAGCCAATGAACAATAGGCTCTTTGGGCATTGCTCCTGATAGGCGAGCAACTTCTTTAGATTCATTAAAAAGCACCATGGTGGGAATACTCATAATCCCGTATTGAGAAGCTATATCCTGAGCCTCATCAACATTAACCTTAACAACTTTTACCTTATCAGAGAGTTCCTCAGTAAGCTCATCAATAACGGGAATCATCATTTTACAGGGCCCACACCACTCAGCCCAAAAATCAACTAAAACCGGCTTCTCCGCCATTAAAACTTCAGCTTCAAATTTTTCACCACTTACATCCTTTGCCATCTTAACTCCTCCTACTTTTAAAATATTTCATTTTAGATTTTATTCTTTTTTTAAGTCTTGTCTTTTCAATATCTGAAAAATACTTTTTATTGATTTTCATTATTAACGCATTTAATTCTTCTATATCCTTACAACTCTTAATTAATTCCTCAGAAGCATAATATTCTTTAGAAAATTCTCCACAAAGACCCTTAACAAAATCATAGGAAGTTCTATGTATCACACAAGGACCAAAATCTCTAATAGCTTTTATATGTCCAGCCGTCGCATAACCCTTATGTTTATCAAATTGATAATCATTAAATTCTTTAGAATACTTAATCATCAGATGATCCCTAGAAACTTTAGCTAAAATAGAAGCAGCGGCTATTGAAAAGCTTCTTGAGTCCCCCTTAACTATACTAGTTTGAGGTATTTCTACGGAGGGAATACGTCTACCATCAACTAGTAAGTGATCTGGCGGAACTTTAAGGCCATCTACAGATTTCTTCATAGCTTCAAGGCCAACTTTAAAAATGTTATTTATTTCATTGATCAATTCAATATCTATAATGCCTATTGAATAACAAAGAGCTTTCTCTTTAATTTCCTTGAAAAGTTTTTCTCTTTTTAAAGATGTTAATTGCTTAGAGTCATTTACTTCTGGGATTACTTCATCAGGCTTAAATATAACTGCTGCAGCTACAACCGGCCCTGCCAAAGCACCTAGTCCGGCTTCATCAATTCCTGCAATATGATTTGAGCCCATTTTCCATAAACTACTTTCAAATTTCTCAAAAGAAACTAGCTTTTTTTTCAATTCACTTCTTCTTATTTTTATTAAAACTGTGAATTTGCTCTTGAAGAAAACCCGTGGGACAAACAGAACACCAGGCACGCTTACTGAAAAATAATCCTAGAGCTAAAGAAATAATAAGTAAAAAAGCCATCATCGCAATGACTAAATATCCCAGGTAATAATTAAAGGCAAAAGCCAAAACATGATTAGCTGGGATTTCTTATATTTTTTATTTTGCATACTATTATTATACAAAATATTAGCAGTATTTTCAATAAAAAAAGGAGACATACACTATGTCTCCCTTTAAGGTTAAATACATAATTTTATTTTGGTTTTTATTGCGAAAGTTTTTCTTTCTGCGCTTTTAAAGCTCGAGCATACTTAGAGCTTAAATTACCCATTTTTTCTTCTGTCTCTTTAATCTTTTTATCTAATTCTTCAATGCTCATATTGTTTATTTTCTTTTTTTTCTCTTCTTTACTTTCCGCTGGAGCTGCCGGAGCTGCTTCTTCTTTTACTTCTGCTGCCGGAGCTGCCTCAGGAGCTTTTTCTTCTACTGCTGGTTGCTCCTCAACTACAGGAGCTGCCGGAGCTGCTTCTTCTTTTACTTCTGCTGCCGGAGCTGCCTCAGGAGCTTTTTCTTCTTCTTTAGATTCTTCCTGCTTTGGCTCTTCTTGTGCTTCTTTTGGTTTTTGCGTTTCTTTGGCAGTTACTTCTTCTTTTACTTCTGGTTGATTCTCAGCATTTTGCTGTTCATCTTTTTTTTCTTCACTCATGATTTACTCCTTACACTTTTTTTAATAAACTTTTAAGCTCTTTGGCTTCACGACATTTAATACCCAGTTTATGGGCCCACAAAATTGCTCCATTATCAACACTAATCAAAGTTGCTTTTAATTCTTTGGCTAAAAGAATCAAGTCTACATCTTCTTTAGAATCTATAGTATCTGTCCTTAAGGCTGTACGATAATCATGCCTTATTCTTTTTATCACTTCATCTATCTTCTTCGCGTCTTTAGCTTGACGAATCCCCTTCTCAGCCAAACGCAAACCCTTATCAACTCTCTTTCGCATATCATCAACTAATTCATAAAGGAATAAAGCTGGCAAACTTAATTCATACTTTTTAGGAGCTTTTTTATGGATTACCAATGAAAGCTTCGCTGGTATCTTGCTTGAATTAATAAAATTCATCAGTTCAGCATATATAGAAGGAGGCATGTAGAAACTGTATTCCTTTGACTTCTCTGCCAGCTTAAGAAAATTCAAAAAAGCAGTAGTCGGCTTGCGTCCGAATTTATATTTTGACTCCGGATTAACAAACACACTCGTATCTAATACAAAACGTTCCTTCTTCATTGAAGACTATTTTTACACGAATAGAATAATAATTGCAAGTTATTTTTTAAAATTGGACTTCAATTTCAAGGCCGGTTTTAAGACGTAAAAAGTTATCACTATATAATTTAGAGAATAAATCAATTGCCTTTTGGCCCGTACAATGAGTGGGAGCAATTTTACAAACACCTAATTTTTGGAGCTTTGAGGCTATATCTTTGATTTCATTTTCTGTTTTAGATTCCAGATGAAAACCACCCATAACGCAGTATATTTTATCATTAAAATGCTTTTTAATAGCTTCTGTCATTTGAATCACACCTGGATGAGCACAACCTAGAATGATCACAAGACCTTTGCTGATTTTTAAAATCAAAGCCTGTTCAACTAATTGACTTTGTTTGTATGTAGTTTTAAATGGCTCACTTGTGAAAATTCCCTTATCTATTTCACTAAAATCTTCATTTTCAATTAATTTGATATTGCACTTTACCGCCCGCTCTCTAAAATCATCAGAAAAACCTTTCAAACCATAAAGCAAAACATTAGAATTTTCTTTAAATAAAGCCTCAAGCCCACCAACATGATCCCAATGATCATGAGAAATAACAACTTTTTTAATTAAAGAAAGATCTATATTCATCATCTGCACATTATGCAAAAAGGTTTCAGGGCTATCAGCTGTATCAAATAAAATATCATCATTTATAAGTACTGAGAAGCCCCAGCACTCTTTAAATTTCTTATCAAATGTATAATTATCAGCTAATATTCTAATTTTCATTTTTTTTATGTGTTTTATAGCTTAATATCATATCCCCAACGTCAACTCCTAAATGCTCAGCAACTGCCGGACATTTAGCTTTAAATATAAAAAATATATCTTCATCTCTATCGCATAGCTCCTCAAAATTACCCTGACCTTTGCTAATAATAAAATCAGCTGTATTAAATATATCTAAAAACTCTTTACTACAGCTATCTAAAATAGCAGCTGGGCCATCTGAACCGCTGGAAATTACCTTAGCAACCTCATCTAATCCACAGTCAAGAGCATCCTCTAGAGTCGCATCATTTATAGCTGGCTTTCCTCTTACTGCCAGGACAACCGGCTTTTTTATCTCTTCAATCAATAGCTTATCAAAAACAATTTCTCCTGTATTATCTGATATATAAAGTATGCTTTGAGCTTTATCGAGACCTTTTTTAAAATCCTCAAAATCAAATATTTTAAACTTAGTGTTTAAATCTTCTCTCAATTCATCTTCAAGATTAAAACTAGACTTAGCTCCTAAATCTATAATATTGCCGATAGCAGCTAGACGCAAAGCTTCAAATAATGGGTCATCAGCCTTAGCTATTCTTTCTTTTAATTCAGAGTAAAGTTCTAAAACTACTTTATTAGCGTGATCCTTCTCTTTTTTATAAGGGTCAGCAACTCCCGTCAAAGAGGTAATAACTTTATATATCTCTCTAGCTATATGAGGCGGACTTTTATCAAAGGGAACTTTAGAGATAGCTTCATTGACAGCTTTCAAAATAACTTTTTTTTCACTTTCAGATATGTTAATTCTATCTAAAGTTTCATTAGCCTGCCTTAAAAAACAGGGAATACAGCTAGTATTAGTTTTCATAATTTTACTTTTTGAGTTAAGGTTTTCCAAATTTCAATAACTGCAAGTGAGGCAGGTGAAGCTTTATCATACTCTATTAATGTTTTATTTTGCATCTGAGCTTCTGTGGTGCTTTTATCATAAGGAACCATACCCAGTAAATCTACCTTGCATTCTAAAGCCACTTGCTCTAATTCTGTGGCCTTATTTAGATTAATATCACTTTTATTAATTATTAAACCTACCTTAATATTAAAAAAAGAACATAATTCAAAAACTCTTTTGGCATCATGAATACCAGAAACCGTAGGTTCAGTTACAACTACAGCATAATCGGCACCCACTATTGACGCAATAACCGGACAACCAGTACCCGGAGCACCATCATTTAAAGATAGCTTAATACTACTATCAGCTACTCTATCTCTGGCTATCTGCCTAATAAGACTGACTAATTTACCTGAATTTTCTTCAGCTGCATATAGTTTTGCGTGCACCATATTTCCAAAGCGGCTTTTAGCAATGTAGAGCTCTCCGTTTACTGCCTCTTTTAATTCAATCGCATCAGCCGGACAAACCAAAGAACAAGCATAACATCCTTCACAGCTAAGTGCTTCAACAGAAAAATTTTTATCTTCTTTCTTTATGGCTGAAAACTTACAAACGTCGTAGCATTTGCCACAACCAATACATTTACTAGGATTAATTCTAGCTCTCTTTCCGCCTGAAAATAAATAACCCTCTTTCATATCAGGAGATAAAAGAATATGTAAATCAGCCGCATCAACATCACAATCAGTTATAAGTAAGTTATTAGCTAAGCTCACAAAGGCACCCGTAATTGTTGTTTTACCCGTGCCACCCTTACCGCTGATAATCACAATTTCTTTATAATTACTTTGGGGAATTTCTGCCTGGGCTGGTAAGGCTGAAAGTGTATTTTTTAAATTTCCTTTTTGAATGTTAGTTACTGCTTGAGGCATTATCTTTAGTTGAGCTTTTGCAATAATTCTATCGGCAATTTCTAAAAATAAACTTTTGTATTCTTCTAAGTGCCGGGTAACTATTTCACCTTCAGAATATAATTCGGCAATTTTTCTCTCATCAGGAATTTCACCAATAATATTTAATTTTTCTTGTTTGCAATAATCCTGCAAATCGTTATTTTTATAGTCGGCTCTATTTACTAAAATAACAGGCTCATGACCAACCATACGGCACATATCAACTGAGAGTTTCAAATCATTAATTCCAAAGGGAGTCGGATCAGTTACTAAAATTACTAAATCAACTTCAGAGATAGCTTCAACAACCGGACATGAAGTCCCAGGAGCCGTATCAATAAAGTTAATAGCTTCTGGGTCTATATGATTTTTAACTTTCTTAATCAGTCGAGGAGTCATGGCCCCTTCACCCGTCTTTAACTCACCATAACTTATGTTTACTTTATCAGCTTTGCCCGTCTTAACACTGCCGATTTCTCTCTCTTTAAAAATAATGGCATTTTCAGGGCAAGCTATCTTACAAGCTCCACAAGCATGGCAAAGCTGCTTAAAAATAAGCATTTTATCCTTAACTGAAGCGATAGCATTAAAAGCGCAAGCCTCAATGCATTTTCGGCAATTAGTACACTTTGCAGCATCAATTTCAGCCGGAGCCATTATATTTATTTTTTCTTCATTATCTATTTTAGGTTGAAGGAATAAATGGCCATTAGGTTCTTCTACATCACAATCCAAATAATTAACCTTATTTCCTTTTGTTGATAGGACATAGGCCAGATTAGTAGATACAAAAGTTTTGCCAGTCCCACCTTTACCGCTAGATATAGCTATTTTTAAATTTGTTTTCATGATCTTTTAATCCTAAGTGGTAATTATCAGAGTATCCTGATGATTTTGATTTATTTTTTTAAATTGTTTATTCTTTTCATTTAAATAAGCCTCAACATCACATAAACTCTCAATAGTTGATTCATGCGTTCTACCTTCAGATTTATGCATCTGGGCAATGAGTTCCAAGCCCTTAATAGAAAAATCAGATATTACTATTTTCCCTTCGGGCTTAACAACTCTAAAAAATTCATCGAGTACTTTTCTGTAATTTTGAATATGATGAATTACACAAACGCAAAACAGATAATCAACTGTGTTGTCCTCATAGAAAAGTTTCTGGGCATCAGCTATATGAAATTTTACTCTTTCAACTACA
The DNA here is from genome assembly GCA_030765555.1 of Candidatus Kappaea frigidicola. GTDB lineage: Bacteria > Omnitrophota > Gorgyraeia > JAGLLT01 > JAGLLT01 > Kappaea > Kappaea frigidicola. The sequence goes on along the minus strand of JAVCCI010000082.1, from coordinate 2,642 downwards.
CCATAATAGCTCAAATTGAGCCGGGCAAATTCCTGCTCTTCAGACGATATATCAATACTCTCAATATTATAACCAGCACTTGCTAAAGCCAGGCTCATATGTCCTTTGCCAGCTCCTATATCAGCGATAACTCCAGAAAGAGGTAGAACTTCTTTTAAAATATCATGGCGTACTTTTAAATGATCATAGCCAAAGTTTCTGGATTTTTCTAATCTTTCTAAATAGCGCTTATGATTCTCTTCTAACTTAGCTTCCAATTACTTATTGCCTCCAAATCCAAACTTATTCCCCACATCAGGACCACTGGTTTCATTTAATTGACCATTCTTTAATTTCTCTATAGCTTCTTTTATAGAACCTGATAATCCGCTATAAACTTTTATTCCCGCAGCGCTTAATACATCAAAGGCATTAGGACCTACATTACCGGTCAAAAGAACTTGAGCTTCCTTATCAGCTATTAACTGAGCGGATCTGATTCCGGCTCCACCGGCTGAAGCGATATTGGCATTATCAACAGCCTCAAATTCCATGCTATCTGTATCTACAAAAAGAAAATATCGACATCGGCCAAACCGTGCATCTATTTGAGCATCTAAATTATCACCTGTAGAACTCATTGCTACTTTCATGTTTCTTCTCCTTTTTAATGAGCACATCAGTTATGGAACAAAAGTGAACATAACTGATAAGTGCGAATTAATCCCGCTGTCTGTTTTCCGCAGGGAAACAAGCGGGATAATGAGTTTATTTCATTCCTCTGACTCTTCATGATCACATTCAGTTTTATCAAGGCCATAACCTTTACCCGCGCCAGGATCACAAACATTATCTGATGGCTTCAGCTCTCCCTTTAAGAGCTTCTCAATTGCTTCCTTAATAGTACAACTAATACCAGTAATTGTTTCTATCTGAGCTTCATCAAAAAGCATTTTTGCGTTTTGACCCATGCCGCCACAAACAATGCTTCCTGCATGCATTTCTTTAAAAAAAGCAGGTAGATAGCCCGGATGATGACCAGGATTAGCAATTACTTCTTCTTTAATCAATTTACCATCTGCATATTCCACAACCGTGAATTCTGGACAACGGCCAAAATGTTCAGCGACCTGCTCAGAATCAGTCGAAATAACTGTTTTCATAGGTATCCTCCATATTAAATTATTAAACTTATTTAATTTCAGACAAACGCTGCTTTATGGCTTTCAGCTCTTCTTCCATCATCTTAGCTTGATCTTTTAAATAAGCTTTTTCATCTTCTGGTGTTGGCGTCTGATTAACCGGAGCCTGCATCATAGGACCATAGGGTGTATTTGCCCAAGCATTATAACCCCAGCCTCGACCTCTAAGGCCGCGACGCATACCCATACCCATTCCCAAGCCTCTGCCTTGACCTTGACCTTGACCTTGACCTTGACCATATCCTGGATTTACATAACCAGCACAATAACCCATTCCTCTTCCCGTCATAGCACCTTGCCCATTAGGGCCTGTTCCATCTCCTCTTGGCATAACTAAACCTCCTTAAATGAGGGCATTACTTACAGAGCATAAGCGAATGTAAGTAATCTGCCCGAATTTATCCCCCATTCTTTGCTTCTCAAAGAATGTACAGGGGATATAGTTACCTTCAGCTTTTTGTTAATCCCCCACTCTTTGCTTCTCAAAGAATGTACAGGGGATATAGTTGTCTTCAATTATCATTTCATTTACAATTCTTACATAAACCATAAAAACGAAGTTGGAGATTATCAACTTTGAATTCATAGTTTTTTATGTATTCTTCTTTTACTTTATTTATATGTTTATCTAATTCCTTATTAGCTTCGACATTAATAATATTTCCACATTTTTTACATATAAGATGAAAATGCGGATCTTCTTCTGGAGTTTTCTTAAATTCATAACGTGCTTTACCGTCTCCAGCATTAATTTTACCAACAATACCGGATGCAACCAACATTTCCAGAGTCCTATAAATCGTAGTTAAACCTACAGCCGGATATATCTGATGAACTTTTAAAAATACTTCCTCAGCACTTAAATGGCCTTTTGATGAATTAAGCACTTCAACTATCTTCATGCGGGGAAGCGTCAGGCGATAACCGCAACCTCTAATTCTTCCGTGAAACCATCTGCCGCGACCTTGCATACATAATCTCCTTATTGAAAACGATTGTCATTAACAATAATACATGAAGACAGTTCTTCTGTCAAGTTTATTTTTTTAAGGATTAAACTACAGAGAAGATCAAAAGTATGCCCATGGCAAAAGCAATTATACCCCAAATACGGTAGTATTCATCCGCTAAAGATACGCTCCAGTTAATAACAAATTTAGCTTTATCATGAGCCGCAAATATAAAGAATAAACCCTTAGCTACTGAGAGAATACCTATTAAAACTACAAAAAGTCCTAATTTACTGCTGCCACTAACAATAAAAAGGATGAGACCCACTAAAGCGGCAATTACTCCTAAGGGTTTATAGTTTTTCCAGGATAGCAAGAGACTAATCTTTTTCTTAAGTTTATCAGGAAATAAAATTATTACTACGCCTACTACTATAAAATAGAGACCTAAAAAAATTAAAAATTCCATTTTTACCTCCACGTATTATATGCCTATTAGACATGTTAAATA
>JAVCCI010000031.1 GCA_030765555.1 Candidatus Kappaea frigidicola | reverse complement strand
TATTAATCAAGTGCTAATACTTTCACTCTGCCGGAAGTAGATAAAACACTTATTCTATATCCTTTATTATTAGAAGTATCAGTAATATATACTGAACCCCATTAGAAGTCCCAAAAGAAGTGAAGATAGCTTTATCATTATGAAAAGTAACATTAAAATTATATGAATTACTTAAAGATATTTTTTCGGTCTTTCCGACTTTTAGGGGATTAGGGGCTGAGAGATTAGTATAGACTTCAATATCAAGATTATTATTACTGGGAATAAAAATAATCTCATATTTCTTGCCCTGAGCTATAGCTATTTCTTTAGTGCTTCTTAAGATTGAAGCAACGATTCTCGTGGTAGTCTTGGCTTCAACTGACCTGTAGGCACCCCAGCAATACGGCAAAGTTACTGCTGAAATAATACCCACAATGCCCAGACAGACTACTAGCTCAATAATAGTGAATGAAGATTTAAAAGTTGAACTCTTCATAATGCAGAAATGACTATATCATGAGACAATAAAAAAGGCAAGAGGATAAATTACTAGTTAACTTAAATCTACAACTCTAAATCTCCAACCATTACAGAACCGGTATTTTCATTAATGGTTATGGTGATACTTTTACCATCAGGTAATGTTAAGCTAATAGTTTCAACACCTAAAGGCCCGTCGTCATCATCAGCATGTCCATCAGGATAAAAAGATATCTGATGATAACCCGTACCTGGATCTCTTATTTCTGTTGCAACCACAACACCATTTGTTAACTGGTGCTTCTCTGATTTACCTATTTTAGCAATATCCCAATTACTTCCAGTAAAATTTTTATAAGTGTTTAAATCTATATTGCTACCACCACACCAAAAAACCACATCATATTTTATATTTTGTGCCTGAGCATAACTTTTGGCAGCACTCAAAATAGAAGCAATACTTCTGGCAGAGCCTTTAATCTCTTTACTTTTATAACTACCCCAGAAATTAGGCATGGCAATTGCGGTTATTATAAAGATAATAACTAAAACAACCATCATTTCTAAAAGAGTGAAGGATTTTCTTTGCATAATAATCACCTCTTAGTCCCAATTTGTAATATCATCATTAGTATTAACAAAATTAGGGGTTTTACAATCATTTAATCCATCAGCACCAAATGACCAAAGATCAAAATTGTTAGTAGTAGTAGCTCCACCAAGGTATATATGCTTATAACCTCTATCTCTTAACCACGCGATATCACTATCATACCAACATATATAACTATAAGCATTCCCCCAGGGATCTAAATAATCATCACCACTTCCACCTACATCTTTAGGCTTAAAAGACATATAGGGTCCATCCCAACCCGCAGTAGAGGGAGATGTATCATTCTGCAGCCACTCTACAAATAAATTAGTGTCAGCTGTTGTATTATATGGATAGCGCCCCACATCCAACTTATATCTTTCAAGTGCTGTCTCCAGAGTTACAATATCGGCCTCAGCTTTACTTTCTTTCGCACTTCTAATAGACCTAAAAGCTCCCGTAGTAATCAAGGAAGCTAAGATACCTATAATTACCATAACCATCATTAACTCTATTAGTGTAAAAGCTCTTATTTTTCTCATATTTTCACCGCCTTAACCACCTATATCGTCTGGGCTTATGGAGCTTCCATCGCCGCTATCGTTTTCCCCATCTGGCCCCCAGGACCACAGATTATAACTAGTACCATCTGCACTATAATATCTATAGCCATTCCCCCAAGGATCTAAATAATGAGTGTTATTTAATATTTCAGCATCTATAAAGTTCATATAGGGCCCAAACCAGTTGTCATAGTCAAAACTACCAGCACAATAATCCCCATTTTCCAACCAAGACCTGAATTCATTGCCATTGGCAGCTGTTTCGGTATATACCGGATAATCACCGACATCTGCTTCAAACATTGACAGCGCTGCCTTGGTGGCTTTCAGAGCGGCTTTAGCCTTTTCTATCTTAGCTTCTTTAATAGCATTAAAAGAACCAGTCAAGATTAAACCTAAAAGCACTCCAATCATTACCAATACAGTTATCATCTCAACTAATGTAAAAGACTTTTTACTGACATGTCTCATAATAAACACCTCTTTCACCAATTCCCTATTGTAGCTCCACTACCACCGGTTGACCATATATCTACAAAATTTGTATTATTAATCCCTGGATTACTATACAAATAATTACTTCCCCAAGGGTCTTCATAATCATTACCTGAAGTCCGATCATCATCAAAGTTTATATAAGGTCCATTCCAAGTGTCAGGATCACCAGATCTATTAGCTTCAAGGTAATAATACAAGCCAAATGTTTCGGGTGGATAACTTCCCACATCTCTTTCATATCTGGAGACAGCTGATCCTAGGGCAGTTATATCAGCCTCTGCTTGTCCTCTTTTAGCTTCAGCTAGTATTTTCATGGCTCCACCCGTAGAAAGGCCTATAAGAATACCTATCACAATAAGCACAACTATCATTTCAACTATAGTAAAAGCAGTCTTTTTCATCTCTTTACCTCTATAGTATATTATACCATATTCTTAATATTGAAGCCAATAGTTACCCTTTACTGACTGGTTATTGAAGACATGAGCTTAAAGAGCGGCAAGAACATAGAAATAACCAAGAAACCTACAATAACACCCATACCTACAATTAAAAATGGTTCAATGATTGAAGTTAGGGCATTTACCGTAGCATCGACCTCGGTATCGTAGATATCAGCAACTTTATTAAGCATGGTATCTAAAGAACCGGTTTCTTCACCGACATCTATCATATTGACAACCATAAGCGGAAAGGCTCCACTGGCTTTCAGGGGACTGGCTATAGATTCACCTTCACGGATACTATCATGAACGCGCTTAAGAGCTCTGCTCATAACTTCATTATTCATAGTTCCCCGTGTGATTCTTAAAGCCTGTAAGATAGGAACACCACTGGAAATAAGAGTACCCAGAGTTCTGGAAAATCTGGCTACCTCTATTTTTCTCATTAATTCTCCTGCTACAGGAATTCGCAGTTTAATTTTATCTAAAAATAGTTTACTATCCTTAAAACTATTTAATACTTTTAATCCAACAACAATGCTAATAAAAAGCCCCAGTCCAATATACCATTTATCTCTCATAAGAGAACTCATCGCCATAACAAATTTAGTGATACCCGGCATTTCACCAGCATTCATATTCTGGAAAATACCCATAAATTTAGGAATAATATAGGTAGTTAAAAATAAAAGTACACCAACTGAAAAGATAACAACTAAGGCCGGATAAGTTAGGGCTGATTTAACTTTTTGAGTTAGGGCCTGGTTCTTTTCCTGAAACTCAGCTAATCTCTCTAAAACAATTTCAAGTACACCACCAGCTTCACCAGCCTTAATCATATTTGAATAGAGATTGGTAAAAACATTGGGATATTTAGCCATTGATTCACTTAGGGTACCACCAGCTGAGACTTCTCTTGAAAGATTAGATATAACATCTTTTAGAGGGCCAGCTTTTAATTGATCATGTAAAACATTTAAACTTCTTACCAGAGGTAATCCTGCTTCAATTAAAGTTGCCAGCTGCCTAGTAAAAACTGCAACTTCACTACTTTTAACAGTTCCTATACCTAAAAAAGGAATGCATATTTCTGCATTCATTCCTCCTTTTTTAGCTGGAGCTGCAGCAGCACTATTAGCAGATCCAGAGGAGTCCTGAGTTTGCTCTTTTTTAGCTTCACTTATTTGAGTCGGATAAAGACCTTTTTCTTTTATTTTAGAAACAGCCTCTTGAGTAGTCCCAGTATCAATAAAACCCGTAACCTCTCTACCATTAGGATCTATAGCTTTATATTCAAATCTAGGCAATTTTGATTACCTCCTTAATGAGGGTATTAGTTATGGAAGAAAGTGAACATAACTAATCTACCCGAATTAATCCCCCATTCTTCGCATCAAAGAAGAAGAATGTAGAGGGGATGTAGTTAACTTCAATTTCTTATTAATGAGCGCATAATTTACAGAACACAAGTGAATGTAAATTATATGCGCGAATTAAATCCCGCAGCCTTGAGCCTTAGCGAAATGCGGGATAATTATTCTATTTCACACTAATTAAATTCCGCTGCTTCTGAAGCAGGATAATGAGTTTATCTTACCCGAATTAATCCCGAATGAAATTCCTTCATAGAAGCATTACCATCGGGATAAATTCAGACATAGAACTTAGTCTTTTGTCAATCGTCTAAGTTCTGTCTTCATTTAAGAATACCCTTGGGTTTCTCTGATAACTTCTTCTATGGTTGTAAGACCATCATATATTCTAAGCAAACCATCATCTCTTAATGTGCGCATGCCTTCTTCAACAGCTTTTTTTCTTAAGAGAGCTGTATGAGCTTTATCCATAATAAGATTTCTTATTTTATCACTCATCATCAACATTTCAAATATACCGGTTCGACCTTTATAACCAATATCATTACATTCGCGACAACCTTTAGCCCGATAAAATGTTTTATCCGCAGCCTTATCCGGAGAAAGGTTAATCTGTGAAAGTTCGTACTCAACCGGTGTATAAGCCTCTTTACACTTAGGGCATAAAACACGTATTAACCTTTGAGCAACAACCGACTCCAAGGTTGAAGTAATCAAAAACGGTTCAATTCCCATATCAATTAATCGCGTAATTGCTCCTGGAGCATCATTAGTATGCAGGGTAGAAAATACCAAGTGACCAGTTAATGAGGCCTGGATACTTATCTGGGCTGTTTCTTTATCACGAATTTCACCAACCATTATAATATCTGGATCTTGTCTCAATATATGCCTTAAACAAGTGGCAAAAGTCAGATTAATTTTGGGCTTAATACTAACCTGTATAATTCCCGAAATATCATACTCAACCGGATCTTCTGTCGTAATAATTTTATATTCTGGTTTATTTACTTTTCTTAAGCATGAATAAAGCGTCGTTGTTTTGCCACATCCTGTAGGTCCAGTAGCCAGAATAATACCATTAGGTTTACTGATAAGTTTCAGAATAGTATCCTGCTGCTCTGTTGTCAGGCCAACTTCATTTAAATCTAAACTAACTACGCTTCTATCTAAAACACGCATAACCACACTCTCTCCAAAAACAGTCGGCAAAGTTGAAACGCGCAAGTCAACACTTCTTCCAGCAACGCGCATCATAATCCTACCATCTTGGGGAATCCTGCTCTCAGCTACATCTAAACTAGACATAACTTTTATTCTAGACGTTATAGCTAGACTAAGATTTTTAGGCGGATGGGTTATTTCATATAAAACACCATCAACACGATAACGCACTTTAAATTCATCTTCAAAAGGCTCAAAGTGAATATCACTAGCTTTATCTTTTACGGCCTGTAAAAGAACTAAATTTACCAATTTAACAACTGGCGCCTGAGAAGCTAGCTCTTTTAGGCTGGTTATGTCCTGCATTTCCTGAATTTCAGCAGATAAAACCACAGGAGCACTTTTTTCTATCTCTTGAACTAGGAGATTAAGTGAATCTTCCTGAGAGGTAACTCCATAATATTTCTCAATAGCTTGATTAATATCTTCCTCGGTAGCTAAGGCCCCCTGAACTTCACAATTCAAAACAAATCTTAAATCATCTACAACATTTATATTAAGGGGATCTGATAAAGCAACGGTAATAATATTATTTTCAAATTTAACAGGAACAACATTATAAACCTGAGCTAATGATGGGGGCACTTGTTTAATAACCTCTTCAGGTATATCCATGTCGGCTAAATTAGTAACCTTCATTCCGATTTGGATACCTAAAGCTTCTAAAATTCTTTCCTCTTTTACAAAGCCAAACTCAACTAAAACTCTACCTAAAAGCCTGCCGGTCTTTCTCTGCTCTTCAAGGGCTTGATCTAGCTGCTCTTGAGTAACTATACCTTGATCAAGAAGAATTTCACCTAATGGTTTTCTTCTCAGAAAATCATCGGCCATAATTATTTACCCATCCTTTCGCGATACATTGACTCAAATTGCTCTTTATCAAAAGCATTAATTAATGCCGCTTCTTTAGTAATTATACCTTGCTGACACAATTCTATAAGCGAGTAATCAAAAGGCTTCATACCATATTTAGAGCCTGTTTGCAGTTCAGACGGAATCCTGAACGTTTTTCTTTCTCTTATCAAACTCTGAATTGAAGAAGTGCTAACCATAATCTCAAAACAAGCCACTCTTCCCTCACCTGATTTTTTAACAACGAGTTTCTGTGATAAAACTGCTAAAATTGTAGCCGAAAGTTGTATTCTAACCTGTTCCTGCTGATGAACAGCAAACGAATTAATAACTCTATCTACTGTCTGGGACGAATTAATAGTGTGTAAAGTCGCAAACACTAAATGTCCAGTTTCAGCCGCTAATAGTGCTGCTTGGATAGTTGCTAAATCTCGCATTTCACCAACCAATATAACATCGGGGTCGCTTCTTAGTCCTCTTACAACAGCCTCAGAAAATGATGGCACATCTACCCCAACTTCTCTTTGGGTAATAATGCTTTTTTTATGCTCATGATAATATTCAATAGGATCTTCAACCGTAATGATATGTTTATCCATATTTTCATTGATATAATTGATCATTGTAGCCAGGGTGGTGCTTTTACCTGATCCTGTCGGACCGGTAACTAAGATTAAGCCCCTTTCGCTATGCAAAAGCTCTTTTATCTTTCCTGCCAACCCCAATTCTTCTAAAGTAAAAAGTTCTGAGGGTATAAGGCGCAGGGAAATTCCCAGCATACCCTTCTCTCTGAAGATTGATGCTCTAAAACGATTTTTGCCAAAGCTAAAACCAAAATCACAACCACCAACATCGCGAATTTTATTTCGTTTATCATCATCGGTAATTTGATTACTAATTTGCTCAATATCTTCTGTACTCAAGGCAGGCATTTCCAATGGAACCAAGCCGCCATTAAGACGTAAAATCGGTGGTTTACCTGGAGTAATATGAAGATCTGATGCATTTCTATTAATGCACTCTGAAAGAAGTTTATTAACTGCTATCATATTTATCTTTCCTTACATTTCATCCATTTGAGCTACACGTATAACTTCAGAAATTGTTGTTACACCTCTAAGGGCTTTCATCTTGCCGTCTTCTTTTAAAGTCTTCATGCCCAATTGGACAGCTTTACGTTTTATCTCAGAACTTGATTTTCTCTCAAAAATCATTTCTCGTATAACATCATTTACGATTAGCATCTCAAAAATAGCCTGTCTTCCTCTAAATCCTGTATTACTACATTCCGGACAACCCTTACCCATCATAAATTCAGCTCCAGCCAAATCTTCTTCCTTCAATCCCATAGCCTTGATTTCATCCGGCTTGGGGGCATACGGCTCTTTACAACTAGGACATATTCTCCTGACTAATCTTTGGGCCAATACCGCCTGCAGAGTTGAGGCTACCAGATACCCCTTAACTCCCATATCAATTAATCGTGTAACAGCACCGGGAGCATCATTAGTATGTAGGGTTGAAAATATCAAGTGACCTGTAAGTGCCGCCTGAATAGCAATTGAAGCTGTTTCCTTATCGCGAATTTCACCAACAAGGATTACATCGGGGGCCTGCCTTAGCATAGCTCTTAAACCAGACGAAAATGTTAGGCCAACTTGAGGTCTTATCTGAACCTGATTAATACCTTTTAATTGATATTCAACCGGATCTTCAATAGTAATTATTTTTTTATTAGGCTTATTTAGATGATTAAGAGCAGCATAAAGGGTCGTGGTTTTTCCTGAACCTGTCGGACCAGTAACCAAGAGGGTTCCATTCGGCATTGCTATCAATTCTTCAAATTTCTTTCTATCCTCGGTAAGAAAACCTATCTCTTCCAATCCGATAAGCAAGCTTGACTTGTCAAGGATTCTCATAACCACCGATTCACCATATATACCCGGCAAGGTTGAAACACGTAAATCTAAATCTTTATCTAAAAGACGAACTCTAATGCGTCCATCCTGGGGTAATCTTTTTTCAGCAATATCTATACCAGCCATAAGTTTTATTCGACTGATAATTGAAGCCTGTAAATGCTTAGGCGGCGCAGGTACCTCATGCAATAAACCATCTATTCTATAACGAACTCTGAATTCTTTTTCTAGGGGCTCGACATGAATATCACTAGCTCTATTCTTTACGGCTTCACTCAATACTAAACTTACTAAACGAATAATAGGAGCATCTTCTTCGCTACTAGTATAAGTAAAACTAGCATCTTCATTTTTACCGTAATATTCTTCTTCACTATCAATGGTCTGGACAACATTATCTAAAGCTTTTTTTTCTTCTTTCTTAACTCCATAATATATATTCTGACTTTCCCTGAGCTCGTCTTCTGTCACAAGAATAGCTTTTATCTGTAAGTTAATTATATTACTTAAATTATCTAAGGCTAAAAAATTAAGGGGGTCATCTGTAGCTATAGTTAAAACACCATCTTGAAGATTTATGGGTAGAATTCTATGTTGATAAGCAAAAGAGGAAGATACTTTCTTTACGGCGTCTTTGTTTATCTGGATGCCTTTTAAGGAAGATGGTACAAGTCCAATCTGACTAGGCAAACTAGTTACTACATCTTCATTAGCAATGAAATCCATTTTGGTAAGGATATAACTAAGGCGATCCTTGCTTTTAAGTTGAAACTCAAGGGCTTGTTTTATCTGGTCATCAGTCAGTAATCCTGTATTACGGATACTGTTTCTTATGAGTCTACTGTTATCAATCAATTTTTATAACCCTTTTAAGTTATATTATACAACCAATTAAGGATAACGTCAAGAAAGCCTGCACATACTTTACTTGGCTATCATAGCTCGAATTCTATCACCTGCATTTTCAGCATGGTTAGCAATGCTGGCAGATAAACTTATAGCTCTAACTAAAAAGTATACTATAAGGCCATCCTCATTAGAATTAAAAACCTTCTTTGTAAGTGCCTTTTCTATTCTATCAGATTCCCATTCTTGACGATGAACTTCTTTAATAAGTTCTTTCATTTCTTCTCTGGTTGCATTTTTATGTGTTCTAAAAAATTCTTTTAGCCTCAAGGCTACTTTTTCAAGTGTTTCTACGGTCTCAGTTACTTTCTGAGTATGTTGCAAAACTTCATCTTTAATAAAAGTCATATCTACTTTTTTGAAACTAAGCCAGATAACAGTATCCTCTGCATAATCTAAAATAGAATCCTGTTCTTTAAGGCACATCATAAAATCAGATTTAAATACCGGCATATAAATACCCTTAGGTAAATGTGCACTTATTTTACCTTTTATCAAATCAGCTTCATGCTCTAAGAGCTGTACTTTCTCTGAGAGTTCATTGAAGATGTCGTACTTTTTTTCTAAATAAGCACTGACAGCCTGCTTCCAGATATGAATACATTCATTAACCTTAGAGGCATGTTCAACAAAATCATCAAAGGGCGATTCTCTAAAAGCAGATAAAATTGGAACTCTTCTAAACATAAACAATCACCTCCATGTAATATTTTCCAATTAAAAAAGTAACATAAATAATTTAAATAAAAGAATACACGTTATGGCTGCAGCTGGAATAGTAGCCACCCATGAAATAATAATCTTTTTTACAATTCTAAAGTCAACTGCATCCAACCCCCGAGCTAAACCCACGCCGCAAACAGCACCAATTACTGCATGCGTCGTAGAAACCGGCATGCCCATTTTGGAAGCTAACAAAACACTGGTGGCTGCCGAAAAATCAATTGAAAAACCTCTGGAATTAGTCAGCTCTGTAATCTTGCTGCCTACAGTTCCAATAACTTTGTAGCCCCAAGTAGCCATGCCAATAATTATCCCAATGCCTCCCATAGCTAAAAGACCAACTGGAACTTGTACTTTATATTGAAGGCTTTGACTTTTTATAATACTTAATATCCCAGCTACAGGACCAACCGCATTGGCCACATCATTAGCCCCAATAGAAAAAGCTATATAGCAAGATGTCATAATTTGTAAAATTCTAAAAATATTCTCAACCTTATAACCCCAGGAAACTGCTTTTCTAACAAATAAAAACCCAATAATACCACTTATGATTGCTGCTATTAAAGCATATAATAATCCCTCAGCAAGTCCAATTTCCCAGTGCTTTCCTAATGGACTTTTTAATAATAATGACATAACTACCATAAAAAAAGTTAATCCTATGAAAATAGGCCCAATTCTAACTATTGCTCGCTCGCTATCATCAACAGATAGAATAAATCTTTCAATTATTTTATAAAAGGCAAAAGCCATTAAGCCTGCAAAAACTGGAGAACTGATCCAGCTAATTACTACTCCAATGAGTTTATGCCAATTAACTATCTCAGGCCCACCTACAAATAAACCAAAACCGACCAAAGCACCTACAATTGAATGTGTCGTAGAAACCGGCCAAGCAAACCAAGTAGCAAAAGTAATCCAGATACTGGCAGCTAATAGAGTAGCCAATAATCCTTTTATAATAACATCTAAGTTATTAATTGCAGAAGTATCGACAATACCTTTTTTTATTGTATCAGCTACTTGCCCACCAACAAAGGTCGCTCCAAAAAAACATAAAATAGCCCCAATAAAAACAGCTTGCTTCAACGTAACAGCTTTAGCTCCAACACAGCTACCCATCGAATTTGCCATATCATTGGCACCGATGTTCCAAGCCATGTAGAAGCCCAATATTACTGCACTAATAAAATATATATTTTGATAATCCATCAACGTTCGTATAAAAATTTACCTGTTATAAAGTGTGTTTAAAAATCATGAACAAAATCGTGGCTATCAAAACCACGCTAATAATATAGAAGTCATAAAAATGCCAGAAATCTTTTACCCTATCTTTAGTTGTATAAACTACATCTCTAGTGAAGGAACTTCTAGTCTCTTGATATTGAGAATACTGACTTTGAATATTGGTTATTTTACCTTTGAGTTTCTGAAGCTGATTCTTTTTAAAACGTAAATATAAACCAGCTACCCGGTAAGCAGGAATTACCCCATGATCGGAAAGTTCTTTGAGGCGCTTCTCAGTAATACCCAAATACTCTGCCGCAGCTTTTAGACTTAAAAGTTTTTCTTCAGACATAATTTAACGTATTCTTTTTTTATTAAAATAAACTGTTGCTAATTTTAACATAACTTTTTGATTATTTTATTTTTTCTGAAACAACCCAAGCATCAATTTTTGCCTTATCAAATTTCCATTCGTCACTTTCTTTAAAAGCTGGAATCTTTCTATTTTTAATCCATTCATTAACTTCATCTGAGTCAACTTCGAGGTATTCAGCTAATTGCTTGCTATTCAGAATCTCTTTTTTTTTACTTGATGGTTCGTCACCTGAAACCATCTGACAATTACCCTGCAAGACAGCTCCTTCTTCGACTTTTAAAACTGGCGTCTTAATGTCACCTATTATTCTTGCCGTCCTGCTCAAAGTTAGCTTAGACGTAGTTATTATATCTCCTACGACTTTACCACAAATTGTAACATTCTCACCTTTAACCTCGGCGTTTACTGAGGCATTTTCACCCACAGTAAGATTACCCCTAGTATCCAAGCTACCTTCAAATTGACCACTAATTTTCAAATCCACAGGATCTTTAAATACTAGGCTTCCCTGCATACTGGCATCAACGTCGAGGACCTTGGATTTCTTGCTTTCGGCGTCCCTTTTAGAACCCTTAAACATTTTAAGTCACCTCCCCTTGTTTGTTAAACCAGCTGGCGCTGATAACACCTTTAATCTTTGCCACAGCAGCTACCAGTTCTTCTTCTATATTATCATCTATTCTCAAATCAAAGCATAGATTTATTTGTTCACTTTTCTTTGAGGTAGAAATTTCAAAATCTTTTATATCAGCTTCATAGTTATCTAAAATTTGTTTTATTGATTTAAGATTGCTGACTTCTGCTGAACTTATAACAACTAAACTTTTATAATAAGATTTTTTAATAAATATTTTCTCGATTCTTCCCAAAAAAACCAGAGAAAAAAGAATCATAGCTGTAGTTACTAAAGCTCCCAGATAAAATCCAGAACCAATTGCCAGACCAACAGCAGCCGCAGCCCAAATACTAGCCGCGGTAGTTAAGCCTTTAATTGAAGCTCTAAATCTCATAATTGTACCTGCCCCAATAAAACCAATACCAGTTACAACTCCAGCAGCTACTCTGCCCGGATCACTAATTATGCCCCGCCCACTAGACATGTATATTGAGGTAAGAACAATTAAAGTCGAACTTATACCTACAAGTATATGCGTTCTAAGTCCTGCTGCTCTACCATGAGACTCTCTTTCAAGCCCAATTAAACCACACAAAATTAAAGAAAGAAGTAACGGGTAAAGATAATCTAAGATACTCATGGGCATCTCCTCATTCCTATTTTTTATCTATGGCTAAAGAAGTTTCAACTTGTAAACCCAGATTAGAAACCTCTTTTTTTATTATTTTATGATAAGCTAATCCCGCAATCATAGCTGCATTATCCTGGCAATAAACCTTTAGTGGAAAATAAGCCTTGCATTTATTTAAAGCAGCTTTTTCTGCTAACTTTTTTCTCAATGAGGTATTTTGACTTACCCCGCCGCCAACAACAATATTTTTTACTCTGTATTTTTTTGCCGCTAAAAGTGCTTTATCAACCAAGACATCAACTACTGCATCTTCAAAAGCACCTGCAATATCTATTTGTTGTTGTTTATTAAGTTTCTTGTTTTTTATTTTTTTCCTGTAATATAAAACAGCTGTCTTTAATCCTGAAAAACTAAAATCCAA
Source organism: Candidatus Kappaea frigidicola (assembly GCA_030765555.1). GTDB lineage: Bacteria > Omnitrophota > Gorgyraeia > JAGLLT01 > JAGLLT01 > Kappaea > Kappaea frigidicola. The sequence goes on along the minus strand of JAVCCI010000031.1, from coordinate 8,077 downwards.
AGAATCCTTAGAAAGATAAGCCCTGGGAAAATGTATGCTATTTTTTCTTTTTTGCCCTGAAAGTTTGTCAATTATCGGGCCTCCCGGATAACCCAAACCTAATATTTTAGCCACTTTATCAAAGGCTTCACCAGCAGCATCATCCTGCGTCTGGCCTAAATTTTTATAATTTAAATAGTCCTTCACTAAAACTAAACTTGTATGCCCTCCGGAAACTACTAATCCTATACAAGGTAATTTTATTCCTTTATGACTCATTAATACAGAATAAATATGGGCTTGCAAATGATTAACACCTACTAAAGGCTTATTCAATGCATAACTCAGGCTCTTCGCAAAAGATACACCCACTAACAAAGCCCCCACTAATCCAGGGCCATAGGTAACAGCAATAGCATCTAATTCATCTGTCTTAATTTTAGCTTTCTTAAGTGCTTTATGGGCTACTTTATCAATGAACTTTACATGAAAACGATGAGCAATTTCTGGAATAACTCCACCATACTCCTTGTGAAAATCAAGGCTCGTCAAAACAACATTAGAAAGAACTGTTTTACCGTTAGAAACAATTGCAGCTGCGGTCTCGTCACAAGAAGTTTCAATTCCAAGTATATCCATTAATCACTTATCCTAACTTAATAACTCAGATAGAAAAACAAATTCAATATTATTTTCCCTGGCTTCAGGGATTAATTTTTCTAAAGCCTTGATAGTGGCTTTTCTCGCATGACAAATACCAACTGCCTGGCTTTTTTCTAAAGCCACTTCCTGAAGTTGCTCAAACTGACTTTTAATATAATCAAAATTACTTTCATTATCAAGAAAAACTGCTCGCTCTGCAGTTTTAATCCCACAATTGGACGCAATATCTTGGGCGCATGAGTTACAAGTCACAAAACTATCCAGAAAAAATAAATCTTTCTTTGATAAAATATCAAAAAACTCCTGCATAAGCTCTTCATCTTCTGTTGCTCTTGAACCCTGATGATTGGAAACACCCTTTGCATAGGGCACACTTAGTAGTGATTTATCTAAATAATCAGATATTTCCTGCTGGCTCATTCCAGCTTTAAGATATTTTTTTTCTGCAGCTATCAAGCTATAAGATTCCATAGGCAAATGGAGTATTACCTCATATCCTGCCTGATGTGCCTCAGAAGCAATACAAGAAGAATAATCTAAATTTGGCAAAACAGAAAATGTTACCGGTGTTTTCAAAGCTATTGTTTTATTTAATAATTTTTTACTATAGCCCCAATCATCAATTACAATTGCAACTTTCGCTTTAAGCTCAACCTGCTCTTTTTGTTGCTTGGTTTGCAATTTTTCCTCAGATTGCTTATTCTCACAACCCATTAAAAAAACAGGTACTATGCAGATAATAACTATAAAAAATGATATTTTATTAATTTTGTTTTTCAATTTCTGTGTTTCTCTTGCTGTATACCTTTAAGCCTTTTATTAAATCAATTGCTCTTTTGAGCTGATAATCATACTCTTGTGCTTCTTCTGTGGAAAGATCTTCCTTGCCTTCTTTTTCTATTTTATCAAAAAGGAGTTTTGAGCTTTCTTCAGCACTTAATTCCATAGTTATTTCTTCCACCTCTATATCGGGCTCAATACCCTTTTCATGAATAGAGCGCCCGCTAGGTAGATAATATTTACTAGTCGTAATTCTTACAGCTGATCCGTCACTCATAGGAATAACACTCTGAACAGAACCCTTTCCGAATGTTTTCTGACCCAAAAGAACAGCTCGGTTATGATCTTGCAGAGCACCAGCTAAAATTTCTGAACCACTAGCCGAACCCTCATTAATCAAAACAACCATGGGCTCCTTATCAGACAATAGAGATTTTTCTTTAGAACTAAAAGTATATTCTTCTTTACTGTCTCTGCCTCTAGTGCTGACGATCACTAAATCTGCCGGCAAAAGCATATCCGTAATTTGAATGGCACTATCCAAAAGACCTCCGGGATTATTTCTTACATCAAGGACCAGAGAATCCATACCTTCTTTTTTTAATTTGACAACTGCCTTCTTAAACTCAGCCGGTGAATTTTCTTGAAATTCAACTAACCTGATATAGCCTATTTTTTCATCCACCATCTGCACATCTTTTATACTATCTATCTTGATAATATCTCTTATTATGAGAATATCATATATTTTGCTTGTTTTTTCCCTGAAGACAGTAAGAGTTACTTCGCTTTTAGGTTTACCGCGTAATTTTTTGACGGCTTCAAGTAAGGTTATTGCTTCGGTAGTTTCACCATCTATTTTAATTATCCTGTCTCCGGCCATAACTCCAGCTCTTTCAGCTGGGGTGCCATGAATAGGACTTATAATTGTGAGGATATTATCCTTTACAGCAATTTCTATTCCTAAACCCCCGAATTCCCCTTCAGTTTGAACCTGCATATCACTGTAGGCATCTGGATCTAAAAACTGACTATACGGATCAAGCGAATAAAGCATACCTTTTAGGGCACCATAAATTAGCTCCTTAGAATCAACTTCTTCCACATATTTAGTTTGAATTAACGAAATTGCTCCTGAAAATATTTCTAGGGATTTAAAAAGTTCTTCTTGATTGGTATTACTTTGAGCCTGTTGATCTTCATCAAGGCATATTCCGCCTCTGAGTCCCACAGCAAAAAATGTTAATGAAAAGATAATTATCCAAATTATAGACTTGCGCCTATGCATAATCTAAGCCTCCAATTTTTTTTCTAAGAGTTCTTTAACTTTTTGAGCATCGGCTTTACCCTTTGAAAGCCGCATTACTTGACCTACTAAATACATTATAGCACTTTTTTTACCCTGTTGGTAATCGTTAACTGATTTTTCATTTTCACTAATTACCTGCTTTATAAATGCATTTAATTCCGTCTCATCTGAGACCTGCAAGATATCTTTCTCTTTAAGAACATCATTTGTTTTTTTATAATTTTCAATTATTTCAGGTAATATCTCTTCTTTAGCCTTTTTTGCATTAACTTTATTTTCTTTAACTAATTTAATCATTTCTATTAACTCTTGTGAATCAAGCTTTGTAGTATTGAAATCTTTATCAATATTTTTAAGCTCAGAAAGAACCGGACCTATCAACCAATTAGCTATTTCCTTGGGTTCGTTTAAAATTTTAAGACATTTTTCATAATACTCGGCCATCGCTTTTGAAGAAGTTAGAATACCAGCGTCATATTCCGATAAAGAATATTCTTTTATAAATCTAACTTTTTTTTCATGCCCTAATTCGGGCAGGTCGTTGGTAATATCATTTACTAAGGATGTTTCTATTAAAAATTTTGGTAAATCAGGGTCAGGAAAATAGCGGTAGTCGTGAGCTTCTTCCTTTGAACGCATAGAAATTGTTTTCTTACTTGCTTCGTCCCACAATCTTGTCTCCTGAGCAATCTCCTGCCCATCCTTAAGTTCTGCTTCCTGACGTTCAATCTCAAAAAATAAAGCATCTCTGACTGCCTTAAAAGAGTTTAAATTCTTAATTTCTACTTTAGTGCCTAGCTCCTTGGCATCCTGAGGCATTAAAGAAATATTAGCGTCACACCTCAGGGAACCCTCTTGCATATTGCAATCTGAAACCTCTAAATAATCGAGAATGTTTTTTAATTTCTTCAAATAATCATAAGCCTCTTCGGGATTGTTTAAATCTGGTTCTGATACTATTTCTATTAGCGGTGTTCCGCAACGATTAAAATCGATGAGACTTTCCTTCTGGGCATGAATAAGTTTACCAGCATCTTCTTCCAAATGAACTCTAGTAATTCCAATTCTTTTAGGTTCTCCATTTACAGCTATATCAATATAACCTTTTGTTGCCAGGGGCATATCAAACTGAGATATCTGATAAGCCTTAGGTAAATCAGGATAAAAATAATTTTTTCTGTCAAATTTCATAGTCTCAGCAATAGTGCAATTTAAAGTAATAGCTGTCCTCAAGCTTAGCTCTAAAACCTTTTTATTGAAAACAGGTAAAGAGCCAGGAAGCCCTAAGCAAACTGGACATGTCTGCGTATTAGCTTTAGCTCCAAAATTAGTTTTGCAGCCACAAAATATTTTTGTTCTTGAGGCTAATTGAACATGAACCTCAAGGCCGATAACTGTTATATATTTCATAAATTTGGTTTTTCCTTATGCCATGAAGTATTTTGCTGATAGCCATATCCTACTTTTAACATAGTAGCTTCATCAAAGGCCTTAGTTATTATCTGTAAGCCTACTGGTAATTTCTTTGAATCGAATCCACAGGGAATTGACATTGCTGGAATGCCAGCCAAGTTAACAGGTATAGTAAAAATATCAGATAGATACATCTGAAGTGGGTCAGCAATTTTCTCATTAATCTTAAAGGCTGTTGTTGGAGTAGTTGGAGTTAAAATAAAATCAACTCTCTTAAAGGCTTCTTTAAAGTCATTGGCTATAATTGCTCGAGCTTTGAGAGCTTTAAGATAATAAGCCTCGTAATATCCACTGCTTAAAGAATAAGTCCCCAAAATTATTCTTCTTATTGCTTCTTGTCCAAAACCTTCAGCTCGTGTATTTTTATACATTTGCATTAAATCTGAGGCCTTATCCCTAACGCCATACTGCACACCATCAAAACGCGCCAAGTTAGAGCTGGCTTCTGCTGGAGCAATAAGATAATATGTACTTACCGCATATTTAGTATGTGGTAGTGAAATTTCTTCAACCTCGACACCCAGCTTCTTAAAAACCTTTATAGCTTCGTCAACTGCAGCCTTAACCTCACTATTTAAACCTTCAATAAAATATTCTTTAGGAATGCCCGCTTTAAGGCCCTTGAGATCGCCTTTTAAAACTTCTATAAAATCAGGCGTCTCTACATCACAACTCGTAGAATCACGCTCATCCTTGCCTGAAATAATATTCATAATAAGAGCGGCATCTTCTACCGTTTTACTTAAAGTTCCTATCTGATCCAGGCTAGAAGCAAAAGCAATCAGCCCATATCGAGACACACGTCCATAAGTAGGTTTCAAGCCCACAACGCCACACATAGCAGCAGGTTGCCTGATAGATCCACCCGTATCAGAACCCAAAGCTACAGTCACCTCACCGGCCGCCACTGCTGCCGCAGACCCACCACTGGAACCTCCGGGAATTCTTTCTAACTCCCAGGGGTTGTGCGTAACTCCGTAAAAAGACGTCTCTGTCGAAGAACCAAAAGCAAATTCATCCATGTTAGTTTGACCAATAAAACTTGCCCCAGCTTCTTTGAGTTTTGATATAACCGTTGCATCATAAGGAGCTTTAAAACCTTGCAATATTTTAGACGAACACGTGGTTTCCTTGCCTTTAATACAAATGTTATCTTTTATAGCTACAGATAACCCGTAAAGTCCTTTATTAAGCGGATAATTATCTTTATTTTTTATTAAATGGCAGGGCTTTTCATTATAGCGGACAAAAGCTTTGATTTTCCCTTCAACGTCTTTGATACGTTCAAGAAAATGCGCATATAAAGTAGCAGAATCAAGCTCTTTATTTTTTAGTTTCTCGGTAAGTTCAACAGCGGATAAGTTATACAGTTCCATTAACCTATTACCTTGGGCACTTTAATAAAATCATCATTTTTTTCAGGTGCTAAATCAAGAATTTCTTCTTTGCTAATCGAAACTTTAGGATTATCATCCCTAAAAACATTCTTTACATCTAAAACATGACTAAGAGGTTCTATATTTTCTGTATTTAAATTTTCTAAATCTTTAAAAAATGAGAGGATATTATCCAACTGAAGCTGAAGCTTGTCAGCTTCTTCCGGGGTCAATTTGATCTTGGCGAGATTGGCTACATATTTTACATCCATTTTCCATAACCTTTTTTAGTAAAATAACACACTCCACCCTTAAAGTCAACCTTATATAAACTTTATAGTCTTTTGAATAAGGAAACTTTTCGGCTTAAAAAGGAAGAAATACACTAAGAACGCATTGAATACAATCGGTTGGCTATGCAGGCAAATTCAGCAACCGACAACTGTTCGGGTCTGCTTGCAGGATTAATTTCCATATTTTCCAATATAGCAGAAAGCTCTTGCTTGGATAAAGATAGTTCATTAATTAAACTAAGCGTATTCGTTATGGTCTTTCTGCGTTGGGAAAAGGTAGTTTTAACAACATTTTTAAAAAAATCCTCACTTTTAACCTTTATAGGGGGATTTTTATAAAAAGAAAGTTCAATGATGGCTGAATCCACCTTTGGCCTTGGAAAAAAACAACTGCTTTTAACAATTTTAATTATTTTTTTTTCACTGTAATAATCCAATAAGCAGCTTAATATGCCGTAATCCTTACAACCCACTTTAGCCACAATGCGCTGAGCTACTTCCTTTTGAATCATAATAATTACTTTAGAAATTATTTGTCTATATTTTATAAGATGAAAAATTATAGGACTACTTATATAATAAGGTAAATTTCCAACAATAATTGCCTGTTTAAAATTATACTTTTTAATTAAGCCGCCTAAATCACATTTGAGTATATCTTCATTAAGAACCCTGACTTTCTTTTCGGATTGAAATTTTTCTTCCAGAAGAGCATTTAAACCCCTGTCAATTTCTAGAGCAAGAACCAGCCCCGCCTCATCTTTCATAAGATCAACCAACTCACCTAATCCAGCTCCGATTTCCAAAACCAAATCATCATTCTCTAATTCTAAACTTTCCACTATAAATCTGTTTATATTATCATCAATAAGAAAATTCTGACCCAATGCTTTTCGGGGTTTAATATTATATTCTTTGAGGATATCAAGGGTAGTTTTTTGACCTGCCATACTATACCTTTTTTTGTGCAGTAGATAATTGAACAGCTAATTTTATGGCCGCTGTCATTGTGTTTTCTTTGGCAATAAATTTTGATGCAATATCATAGGCCGTACCCGAAGAACATGATGTTCTTACATAGGGCAACCCCATAGTAAAATTCACAGCCTCATCGCGTAAAATCATTTTTAAAGCAATCAATGCTTGGTCATGATACATAGCAATTACGGCATCTATTTTTTTATGGTAGGCATCGTAAAAAAGTTTTTCAGCAGAATGTGGACCCAGAGCATTTATCTTTTTTTTGCGGGCTCGATCTACTGCGGGCTTTATAATTTTCTTTTCCTCATTACCAAAAAGCCCATTATCTGAAGCATGCGGATTAAGACCACAAATTCCGATTGATGGATGACTAATTTTAAAATAATCTTTAAGGTATTTATTGGTAAGCTCAATTTTCTTGTAGATATCTTCACTCTTTAATTTCTGACTTACCTTAGATAGAGGTATGTGTGTCGTCACTAAAACTACTTTAAATTGTTTTGCTATAAAGCTCATCGCAAAGTTTTTACTCTTAGAAAGCTTGGCTAAAACTTCCGTATGGCCTTTCCAATTATAGCCAGCTAAATTTACGGCATCTTTGTTTATAGGAGCTGTAACTAAGGCGTGAATAATTTTTTTATTAATTAATCTGTCGGCTTCTAAAACATATTCAGCCGATGCTTTGCCGCAAAGTTTAGAAACTTTACCTAAAGAATATTTGCGTTGACCGATAATATTTAAATCAAGAAGACTTATTTTTTCTTTTAAATTTTTTAGATTTTTCTTATCAACTAATTCATATTTACACAGATGTGGAATCTTATTTTTTAGTTCATTTCTAGCTTTATCAAAAACTGCCTTATCTGCGATAATAAGAAATTTTACACCTCTCACTTTTATGGTGGATAAACTTCTTAATATTAATTCCGGTCCAATACCAGCAGGATCCCCTGAAGTAATAGCAATAACTTTATTATTTAACGGATATATAGGCATTTTCTTTTAAATTAGTCATCCATTCATCAAAGCGTTCTTTGGCTTTTTCCTGGAAAAGATAATTTTCAATTTGCATTCTGGCTTCATCAAAACTCTCAGCTCCTGCTTCTTTAACTTCAACGATTTTAAAAACATGATAGCCCACAGGAGTTTCTATAGTTTCTGATATTTCCCCAGGTTGTAGACTAAATATCACTTCATCTATCTTCTTCATCATTTGACCTTTG
>JAVCCI010000064.1 GCA_030765555.1 Candidatus Kappaea frigidicola | reverse complement strand
GTCGGCGTAAAGTTGCCTGAAATAAATAAGAAAAGTTCTATAGCAGAGACGCTCTTTAATAAATTACTTAAAGCTAACGAATTGACTATGCTTTTTTATCACAAGCAGCTTTTGGAGTCAAGGGAAGCGGTTTCGGTGAAAACTTACTTGAAATCAAGGGATTTTAATAGAGCCACTGCTGAAAATTTTAAACTAGGTTTTGCCTCTAGTCAGTGGAGGAGTCTATTTGAGTACTTACTCAAGGAGGGAATCAGCGATAAGGTTATGGCTCAAGCGGGCCTAATATCACCGAGGCAGGGAGGCGGTTATTGCGATAGATTTCGCAATCGACTCATATTTCCTATATTTAACAGTTATGATAAGGTTATTGGGTTTGGTGGCAGAGTTTTAGAAGATGGGCAAATGCCAAAATATCTTAATAGCCCCGATACACCTGTTTTTTCAAAAGGAAAAAATCTTTATGGCCTTAATTTAGCAAAGAAATTTATTCTTGAAAAAGATAGGGTAATAATTGTTGAGGGATATACGGATTGTATAAGGGCGCACGAAAATAGTTTCAAAGAAACAGTTGCTACTTTGGGAACAGCCTTAACTGTAGAGCAAGCTAGAAGTTTGAAGCGCTATACAAAGAACTTTATATTGATATACGATGCGGATGACGCCGGAGAATTAGCAGCACTTAGAAATTTGGATGTTTTATTGCCTGAAGGTGTAATGCCACGAATAGCCGTCTTGCCTAAGGGCTCTGATCCAGATGACTATTTAAGAAATTCAGGTATAGATAATTTTAATAAAATAATAGAAAATACTAAAAACATATTTGACTATAAATTACAATTGCTCTTTAAGAAATACAATGCATCTTCATCGGAAGACAAAGTAAGAATTACTGAAGAATTTTTACCTACTCTTTCACTAGTGTCTAACTCTGTATTGAGATCAATTTATGTAAAAAAACTAGCTGAGGCTTTGAATGTTGGTGAGGTTAACATTCTTTCTGAACTAAGTAAATTTCAAAAAGCAGTTTACAAGCCTGTGATCAGTAAAGATGTAAATAAGAAAAAATTCATCGATTTAGCAGAGAAGATACTATTGGTTATTATGCTTGATGATAATGAGTTTATAGCTAATGCTAAAAAGGAACTTAGTATTGATGATTTTATTTCTGATGATATAAGGCCGATAATATCTAAAACGTTCGAGCTTTATGAGGAAAATAAAAAAGTAAAACCAGCTGCTCTTATTGATGAGTTAAATGATGATGAGAGTAGGATATTAATAACATCAGTTTTCTTAGATATGCCAGAGATTAAGGATAAGGAAAAGAATTTCACTGATTGTATTATATCCATTAAAAAAAGATGCATTGAATCAAAATTAAATAGAATCAAGTTAAAACAGAAAGAAGCACAGCAAAAGGATATGAATGAAGAGGCTCAAGAATTATTAAAAGAGGCAACTGCTCTTATAAAAGAAAGAAAAGAGTTAACAAAAAAATAGAATTATGGCTAAAGCAAAAAAAGCAACCAATTTAAAGAAGCCTAGAAGCGAAAGACATAAAACGCTTGAGAGATTAATTGCCCTTGGCAAAGAAAAAGGGTATTTAACCTATGAGCAGGTTAATAGCATTTTGCCTGAAAACGTTGTATCTTCAGAGGAGATTGATGATATATTTACATCTCTAGGTGAAGCTGATATCCAGATTGTGGATGCGGAAGGTGCTAAGGAAATAGAAGAGGATTGTGTTCGTCAGAAGGAAGAGCAAACAAAAAAAGGCAAACATCCCGATGTGGTTGAGCGTTTGCCTCATTTAGAAGATCCTGTTCGGATGTATTTACGTGAAATGGGACAAATTTCTCTTCTTAGCAGAGAGGAAGAGATAAGTTTAGCTGAAAAAATAGAAAGATGCGAAGCCCAATTTAAAGATGTGGTTTTTGAAACTAAAATTGCCAAAATAGAAATTTTAAATATTCTTGAAAACATACTAAGTAAAGAATTCACTCCGGAAGATTATTTAAATGAAGTACCTGAGTCTAAGCAAGGTAAATTTACAAATAAGATACGTAGTGCTGTTAAAAGACTTCGAATTTTAAAAAAGCATCAATCAATTGTGGAATTGCTCAAAAGCCTTAAAATTAATATTTCTTATATTGAAGAACTTTCTGGTAAGGTTAAATTCTTAAATGAACAGTTAATTAAATTTGAAGGAAAAATTAAAAGACGCAAGAAAAAGAGAACCAAAAAGGCAAAGGAAGAATTAAGTATACTAGAAAAAGAAAAGCGTAAACTTCTAAGACAACTAGGTGAAACTGCTGATAATGTAAGAAATAAATTAAAAGAAATAAGAAGACACGAAACAGCATATAACAAAGCAAAAAAATCGATGGTGGCAGCTAACTTAAGGTTAGTTGTTAGTATAGCCAAGAAATATACCAATAGAGGCTTATCATTTTTGGATTTAATTCAAGAAGGCAATATAGGGCTCATAAAAGCAGTTGAAAAATTTGATTATCATAAGGGATATAAGTTTTCAACTTATGCAACTTGGTGGATTCGTCAGGCTATTACTAGAGCTATTGCTGATCAGGCTAGAACCATTAGAATTCCTGTTCATATGACAGAGACTATTAATAAGCTGATCAGGGTTTCAAGGTATTTGGTTCAAAGAAATGGCAAAGAGCCAGCCCCAGAAGAACTAGCCCAAGAAATGAAAATACCTCTTGATAAGGTAAGGGGTATATTGAAAATAGCTCAACAGCCAATATCATTAGAAACTCCTATTGGAGATGAAGGTGATACTCATTTTGGTGATTTCATCGAGGATAAAGCAGCTGTATCTCCTGCATCAGCTACTGCGCAGACCATGCTTAAGGAGCAGATGGAGAAAGTTTTACATACATTGACAGATAGGGAAAAGCAAGTTTTAGAATTGAGATTTGGAATTAAAGATGGTTGTCCGCGAACCTTGGAAGAAGTAGGTTCAATTTTTAAAGTAACCAGAGAGAGGGTCAGGCAGATAGAAGCTAAAGCTTTAAGAAAGTTGAGGCATCCCACCCGCAGTAGGAAACTTAAGAACTTCTTAGAAATAACTAATTATTAAAATTTGAGGTTTATTAAATAAATTTTAGACCCCCGGTATATAAATCGGGGGTTTTTTATTGTAAGTCTAGAAATAGGCAATAGCATTAGGTGTTACAAAATAAATATTGATAAGTACAATCTTAAAGAAAAAGTATAATAAAATAATAGTAAAACTTGCAATCAATATAGTGCGCTTGGGATTATCTTTTTTAAAATTGTCATTAATGTAATTTTT
>JAVCCI010000027.1 GCA_030765555.1 Candidatus Kappaea frigidicola | reverse complement strand
TGGCTGGCAAATATAATATTTTCAATTGCTGGTCTCATCATGCTTTCAAAAACATCAAAATAAAGATAAATAAATATTTTATACTAAATTGATACCGGGCAAGTAGTTTTACTCTTAATTAACTCTACATTCTTTAAAACAAGTTCCTTATTATTAATAGCATTCATTTGTTTAAAAATAAAATCAAATTCCGCCTCTACTTCCGCACTAATATCATCTTTAATATTCTGAGCTAAATCCATAAACGCTTTCTTGAAAGGCCCAAATCCCTTTTTTCTGAGGCTATATATAAACTGCTCATCCGTTTGTCCCTCTTTTCTCTGGGAAGCTAATTCAGCCTTTAAATAATCGTAAATATCTTTTTTAAGCCCATCAGGCAAATTTTTACTTTCATAAACTGTATTTTGAAAACCAGTAGCTAAGTGAACTTCTAAAGTTTCAGTTTTGGCAAACTTGTTAAACGCTTCCTTTGGCAAAGTAGAAGCTCCATGTTGAACTGCTCCCCCCAAACCATAATCTTCTCGAGCCATTCTTGAAAGCGTCTCTAAGGTATCAAAATCTACTTTAACCTCAGCCACACTGCCATCAGCTAAAACGACACCTCCATGAGAAGTGCCTGTCTGAACACTTATCTTACTTATACCCTTGCCATTTGCATTGATTTCTTTAAGCTTTTTATTATAGCCATTCATAAAGGCCTTCAATTCTTCAGGAGTAGAATTTTTAGAACCAACCTCACCTATTTCTCCCCCAATTGATACTTCAATTCCAGCCGGCTGATTATTTCTTATATAATCGGTAAGCTCTGCTGCAACTTCATAGTTATGAGTTTGTTGCTCATCTATAGTTGGCTTATCAAGATCAACTAAAGTTGAAGAATCTATATCGATATTATAAAATCCAGCATCTAATTCTTCTTTTATTACACCTTTTAAAAGGTTTATTTCTTTAGCTCTATCTTCAATAAAATTTTTACTTTTAACTTGAACGTGGTCTGCCTGAATAAAAACCGGCCCCCTATAACCTTCTTTTATAGCAGCAGCTAATATAACTGCACTATATTCAGAGGGAGCTTGCATAGTATAAGCTATTTCTGATTTAGCTATTTCAAAAATAAAGCTCAGTGAATTATTTTTAAGACCGCATCTGAAAAGAGCCCGCGATAAATCAAAAGTCAAACCCCTTAAATTAACTGCTGGAACACTCATATCCTTATACTCTTCTCTACCTCGAGCTTCATACAACCCTTGAATTGAAGAACAAACAATGCCTAATTCTTCAGCCGCACTTCGAATTAACCAACAAGAAAGCTCTTTTATATCCTCATTCTCGCAAAGAGCTGCGTTATAGACCAAACTCTCAATAAGCTCATCCTTTAATTTCATCTCATCTAAAACTTTTACTTCATTTTCAGCAACCAAAAGTACGCCTTCTATGGATGATAACACTTCACCAACCCTGGAAAATAACATTTTAGAACTCCTTTTTATTAAAAAATTTAGGTAGCTAAAATACGAGTTAATTTATATATTTCTGTATTATTTTTTTTGATTGGTTTGATTGCGGTTGTCAGAGATACTGAAATGATTTCGTTGGCTTGAATTGCAGTAGTTTTGTCTGTTTTTCCTGCAAGAAGAAGTTCTATAGCTTTAGCTCCAAAGCGAGAAGCCAAAGATCTATCAAAAGCACTCGGGACTCCACCACGTTGTACATGACCCAACACTACTACTCTAGTCTCAAAATTAGTTTTTAAAGAAATTGCATCAGCCACATCATGAGCTTTACCAGCTCCTTCAGCAACAACGATTATCCAACTTTTTTTGCCTCTCTTGCGACCATCCTTAATATCCTGACACATCTCATCTAAATGAACAGGCATTTCTGGTAAAAGAATGTCTTCAGCTCCCCCAGCCAAACCCACCAAAGAAGCAATATAACCTTCTTTGCGCCCCATAATTTCTACCACAAAAATCCGTTCCATACTTGTAGCCGTATCTCTAATTTTATCAATCGCTTCTAAGGCTACATTTACAGCTGTAAAGGTACCCACAGCATAATCTGAGCCATTCACATCATTATCAATCGTCGCTGGTATCCCTATGGTTTTTATGCCCCAATCTTTACTTAATGTGTGGGCAGCAGCAAAAGAACCATTACCTCCAATAACAACTAAGGCATCAATTTTATTCTTTTTAAGAACAGTAACGGCTTTTTTTTGCCACTTTTTTTCTCTGAATTTTTCAAATCTCTCAGTTTTTAATATAGTACCTCCTCGACCAACTATATTACTAACTGAACGACGTGTCATTTTTATACATTCATTCCTAATCAAACCAGCATAAGCATTATAAAAACCAACAACCTCAATATTATTATAAATAGCACAACGAACAACACTGCGCAAAGCAGCATTCATCCCTGAGCAATCTCCGCCACTTGTAATAACACCTATCCTCTTTATTTTTCTCATTGCTTCACCATACCTTAGTAAAAATTAAGACGTTCGCATTCGCTCAATCTATTTTTTTAGCGTTTAGCGGATAAAAAAATAACCAAGGGACAAGAAACAATAACCAAATAATAACCAATGACCAAATTCGAATAACCAAGTTAAAATCAAACAAGAGAAACTGTTTGATGATTGATTATTGATTATTGGAAATTGTTTGCCTGTGCCCGTTAGGGTATATCTTGTTTCTTGTAACTTGTATCTTATTTCTTGTTTTTAACTTAATCCTTAGAGCTCACCGTCAGCTTGTCGATGGTGAGCGCCTTAATCCTTAATCCTGTTTTTTATGTTCCTATGTGCCATGAAGCCAAATATTCTCTTTGTTCTTTAGTAAGAGTATCTATTTTAATACCTATAGCTTTTAACTTCAATTTGGCTACATTTTCATCGATTCTAACTGGTACTCGATAAACTTCCTTATTGAGTTTTTTATAATTCTTTTTAATAAACTCAGAAGTTAGAGCCTGATTAGCAAAACTCATATCCATAACACTAGCCGGATGACCTTCAGCTGCAGCTAGATTTATTAATCTACCTTCTCCGAGTATATTTATCCTCTTGCCACTTCTAAGAGTATATTCATCTACAAACTCTTTAATGCGTCTTTTTGCTTTACTTATTTTCTTCAAGCCAGGTATATTAATTTCAACATCAAAATGCCCTGAGTTAGCAACAATAGCACCATCTTTCATTTTCTTAAAATGCTTCACATCAATTACATGCATATCTCCAGTAGTTGAGAGAAAAATATCTCCAACTTGAGCTGCTTTCTCCATCGGCATAACATCATATCCGTCCATTAAGGCTTCAAGAGCCTTTAGAGGGTCTACTTCACAGACAATAACATTAGCGCCCATACCTTCGGCTCGCATAGCAACACCCCTACCACACCAACCATATCCACCAACAACAAATTTTGTTCCTGATAAAAGAACATTAGTTGCTCTTAAAATGCCATCAATGGTTGATTGTCCAGTTCCATAGCGATTATCAAAAAAATGCTTTGTTTGGGCATCATTAATAGCAAATACAGGAAACATTAAAAGACCTGTGTCTTGCAAACTTCTTAATCTAATAACACCTGTTGTGGTCTCTTCTGTGCCAGCTAAAATATGTTTAACTAAATTCTGTCTTTTTTTATGAATGGTTGATACAAGGTCTGCACCATCATCCATAGTAATATTTGGTTTCACATCTAAAACAGCATTAATGTGTGAATAATATGTCTTATTATCCTCTCCCGTTATGGCAAAAGTTGGTATTTTATAATCCTTAACCAAAGATGCCGTTACATCATCCTGAGTACTTAAAGGATTAGAAGCACAAACATATACATTAGCACCACCCTCTTTTAAAGTAATGGCTAAATTAGCTGTTTCTGTAGTAACATGCAGACAACAAGCAATCGTTGTGCCTTTAAGAGGCTTTTCTTTCTTAAATCTATTTCTAATTAACTTCAATACAGGCATGCGCTCTTCTGCCCACTCAATCCTTAATTTCCCCTTTTTAGCAAGTTTAATATCTTTGATATCATACTTCATATCTATTCCCTTCGTTATATAGTATGCCCATTGTTTCACTTCTTATATCAAAATATTCGCGTTCTCTCACTCTATTTTTTTACTTTTTTGTTCTTTTGCTTTTTGTTTGTGACTTGTGTCTTGCTTGTGCCCGAAAGGGTAAAAGGGTATAACTTTTACTTGTAACTTAATCCTTAAAGCTCGTTATCAATTTATTACTGGTGAGCGTCTTAATCCTTAAACCTATTCTTTTGATGATTGTTTAGCACTTTTTTTTAGAATATCTGCTTTATCAGTTATTTCCCAATTAAAGCCGTCTTCACATTCTCTTCCGAAATGTCCATAGGCTGCCGTCTTCTTATAGATGGGTCTTCTTAGATGTAATTCTTCGATAATGCCTCTTGGTGTCATATTAAAATTTTCACGTACAAGCTTGCCTATAGTAACATCAGATATTTTGCCTGTACCAAAAGTATTAATCATAACAGAAACTGGCTCAGCTACACCAATAGCATAAGCTAATTGGATTTCACACCTATCAGCCAACTTAGCAGCTACTACATTCTTTGCTATATATCTGGCATAGTATGAAGCCGACCTATCAACCTTCGTTGGGTCTTTACCTGAAAACGCGCCTCCACCATGGCTTCCAACACCACCATAAGTATCAACAATAATCTTTCTACCAGTTAAACCAGTGTCGGCCACAGGGCCTCCAACTGCAAATCTACCAGTAGGATTAATATATATTTTTGTCTTGGCATCTATTAAGTTTTCAGGAATTATCTTATCAATTACTATTTTTTTAAGATCTTTCCTAATCATTTCTATATCTGCTTTTGGAGAATGGTGAGCACTCAAAACAACAGCCTCAACTCTTTTAGGTTTCGCATTATCATATTCTATAGTAACCTGAGACTTACCATCAGGCCTAAGATAATTTACCTTTTTTTCTTTTCTAACTCTGCTTAACTCCCTAGTTAGCTTGTGGGCAAGCAAAATAGGCATTGGCATCAATTCTTTGGTCTCATTTGTAGCATAGCCAAACATCATACCCTGATCACCAGCACCACCAGTATCAACTCCCATAGCTATATCTTTTGACTGTGCTTGAATAGCAGTAATAACACCAATGGTCTTGTAATCATATCCATACTCTGGTTCGGTATAACCTATTTCCTTTAAAGTTTGCCTTACTACAGTAGGAACATCTACATAGCAATTTGTTGTTATTTCACCAGCCACAAAAGCTATTCCAGTAGTTACCAAGGTTTCACAGGCAACTCTACCATCCGGGTCTTCTGTAAAAATGGCATCAAGAACTCCGTCTGATATCTGATCAGCTACCTTATCTGGATGTCCTTCCGTAACTGATTCTGATGTGAAAAAATGTGGATCCTTTTTAAGCACGATTAACCCTCCTTGTAAGATTCATTCGCTTTATTATAAGATTCTATACTACCAATATCATACCAATCGCCAACTAACTCAAATCCATACAACTTACCTTGCTTAGATAACCAAGTCATGAAGTGACCCGGTTGATCTGAACTATTACCTTCAGATAAGTAATCAGTTATCAGCCGGGCTATATCTTTTGGTAAAAAATAAATACCTACGGCTGCCAATGTGCTTTTTGGCTCATCTGGCTTCTCTTGAAATTCTATTATTAAGCCGTTCTCATCCAAAGCCACAATTCCATAAAGATGTGCTGCCTTAATATCCTTAATATCGTAAACTCCCATAGAAGCAGACGGTTTTACATTGTAACCTTTTTTAATGAAAGACTCAATATTAAAATTAAAAAGATTATCACCGGCAATAATCAGGACATCATCATCAATGCCTTGTGATTTCATAACATAATCTATATCCCCAATAGCACCTAATTTTGTTTCATCTTCCAATGTGTTATCATTAACAATAACTATCTCTTTGGAAAAGGGGCTATTAGTTGACCACTCCACATAACCATTATAAAACTTATTATTCGTAACAACATAAACTTTATCTAAGTCTGTCAGGCCTTCCATTTTTTTCAGTATATAATCTATTATAGGTTTCTCCTGTACAGGCAAAAGTGGTTTAGACTTATCTTTTGTTAATGGATACAACCTTGTAGCGTAGCCCGCGGCAAGAATAATTCCCTTCATAAATTAGCTCCTTGTAAGATCTTTTTTAAGCTTCTCAATCCTTTTTACTGGATACGGATCAACATTATTTATAATAGCTAAATAATAACTTACCCAATCACAAAAATAAATTAAGCTAAAAATTTTGGCCATTTTACTTTTTCCAGTAGCCACCAATGTAATAATTTTGCATCCCGTAGGTTTAATGGTTTTTTTCGTCGCTCTGAATCTACATCTTATTTTTTTTAATTCATTACGGTCTTCTAAAAAAATTACAGCCGTATTTTTTAACATTGCTGCTGGTTTATTCCATCCTTCAATTTCATTATGATTTAATTCAGGTATAAAATTAACAGATGAAAAAGTTTTACTGTTTTCAGCTAATTGTCCTTTAAAACGTACAGAAACAGCTTCGCTGAACTCTGATGAAGAATAAATAACAATGAA
Source organism: Candidatus Kappaea frigidicola (assembly GCA_030765555.1). Lineage (GTDB taxonomy): Bacteria > Omnitrophota > Gorgyraeia > JAGLLT01 > JAGLLT01 > Kappaea > Kappaea frigidicola. The sequence goes on along the minus strand of JAVCCI010000027.1, from coordinate 35,687 downwards.
CCTATTCATTAGCATCTGAGCAATTTTTTTAGGCTCATTATGTCCTATTTTAACTGCTGGTACCATTAATACTCCTAAATCATCAAGTATTTTAACAGTTTCAGAAATATCCTTAGACATATTTCCTATAAGTTTTAACTTACTTAAAATTTTGAGCCCGCAGAAAAAAGAAAAACCCAAAGCACATCTAGGCGGATAATCACCGTGAATTTTTAAAAAAGGCATCCTGTGTTTCTTTGCTAAGCCTTCTAATTTGCCTCCCGAAGAAATCACAATCATAGGTGCTTTTCTTTTCAGCGCATCATTAAAACACGACACCGTCTCCTCAGTATTACCTGAATAACTTGAGATAACAATCAAAGATGCTTTATTCACAAAAGCTTGCAGGGTATACTGCTGACACACAAACATAGGTATATTTAATTCATGTCTTAAAATATCCTTTATTAAAGCAGCTCCAATGGCTGAGCCCCCCATACCACAAAATACGATATTTTCAAATTTTTTCTTTTGATAAGCAATTGGCATAATTACTTTATCTGCAATAGCTAAAGCTTCCTGACACTGCAAAGCGAAAGCTTCTAAAATCGAAGCCATATCATTTTGATCATATTTTTTAATATTTTTTAATTTATCGAGATCTTTACTCATTATTTATCCTTTAGAGATAATAATTCCGGAATTATTTCTTTCGCCTTATCATTGAGAAAAGTTCTTATCTTATCACCTGATGTTAGCTTTAAAGCTTGCTTTGCTATATCCTGAGCTTCTTTAAGGCTAATGGAACGAATTATTTTCTTTACAGTAGGCACGCTAATAGAAGAAACACTAAACTCGTCCAGCCCCATACCAACCAAAAGTAAAGCCATCGCAGGATCAGCGGCCATTTCACCGCACATTCCCACCCAGATACCTTTTTGATGCCCAGCATTAATAACATTCCGAATAAGCCTTAATACTGCTGGATGAGCTGGATTATACAAATAAGCTATTTTTTCATTCGACCTATCAACCGCCATGGAATATTGAATAAGATCATTGGTTCCAATTGAAAAGAAATCTACTTCCTCAGCTAATACATCAGCAGTTAAAGCAGCTGAAGGAATCTCAATCATAGCTCCTACTTTTAAGTCTTTATTAAAATTTACATTCTCTTTTTCAAGCTCTCTTTTGCAACTTTTTAGAATTTTGTTAGCTTCCTTGATTTCCTCAACTCCAGATATCATGGGATACATCAACATTAAATTACCAAAAACACTGGCTCTTAGTATAGCTCGTAACTGAATTTTAAATAACTCGGGCCGAGCTAAACAAAATCTTATAGCTCTCCAACCTAAAAAAGGATTCATTTCTCTGGGAATTTCTAACTGCGAAATAAACTTATCTCCCCCTAAATCCATGGTTCTAATTATAACCATTTCTGGCTTCATTCTCTCGGCTACTTTTTTGTAAGCTTCGAAATGCTCGTCCTCAGTGGGTAGACCAGCTCGATTCATATAGAAATACTCTGTTCTATAGAGTCCAATTCCATGGGCACCATGAGCCTGTACCGAAGCTATTTCTTCTGGAAATTCAATGTTAGCCGAAAGCTGAATCCTGTACCCATCTTTTGTCTCAGCTGGCAAATCTTTTATTTTAACTAATTCTCTTGTTAAAGCCGTCCGCTTTTTTTGGCTTTTCTTATATCTCTGCATGATATCTTTATCCGGATTAACATAAACCAATCCGTCGCTACCATCAACAATTATAATATCGCCATTTCTAATATCCTTTGTGGCTGTCTCAATACCTATAACAGCCGGAATTTCTAAAGAGCGTGCCATAATAGCCGTGTGTGAAGTTCTACCTCCAATATCAGTTACAAAGGCTAATATTTTATCTCTAGGCATTGAAGCAGTATCACTAGGAGATAAATCATAAGCTACAAGCACCACTTCATCCCTTAAATCCTTGAGTAAAGCCTGATGGCCTCCTAATAAATTATGAAGAATTCTACGACCCACATCTTGAATATCACTTAGGCGTTCTCTTAAATATTCATCATCAATTTTAATAAATGCACTTATATATCTTTCTAAAACTTGCGAAAATGCATATTCCACTGAATATCGATCTTTCTTTAAATATGAAATAACCTCCTCAATTAAAGCCCTGTCTTCTAAAACTAATAAATGAGCATCAAAAATTTCACCGTGCTCATGGCCGAGCTCTTCTATTATCTTATTCTTTATTTCAATTATTTCTGAACGTGTTTTTATAAGAGCTTCTTCAAATCTAGCTATTTCAAGTGGCAACTCTTCCTTAGGAACTTTCCTTTTAGGAACAGCTACATTCTCGTCACCTACTAAATAGGCCTTGCCAATTACTAAACCAGGTGAAGCTGCTATACCTTTTAAAATCATATTTTAACCTCTGAAATATTTATTAAGTTTCCTTGTTTAAAAAATCTTCAAGTTCTTCTATGGCTTCCTGGGCGTCATCTCCTTCAACTTGCAAAATTATTTGACTTCCGCACTCAGCAGCAAGCATCATTATTCCCATTATGGATTTACCATTTACTTCTTGAATACCTTTTTTTATAATGACTTCACTATCATATTTATTTGCTATTTGCACAAACAAAGCAGCCGGTCTCGCATGTAATCCACTTGCATTATTTATTTTAATTTTTTTTTGTAGATGCATCCTAAATATCCTTAAATATCTTTATATCACTTATAAGATTAATTACAATTTCTGTTAATTTCTCAGAATTATGCCTTACGTGATCAACGGTGTTAATTACATTTTCTTCAATTACTGTATAGCCTAAACCTCTTATAACATCACTATCATTATTAACAGGGTAGGCATTTTCCTTTTTATACTTTTCAAGAAATTCACCAGGTATCTTTTGCTTATTCACAATTACATAATCAATTATGTCATCTCCCGCGTGGCTTGTAATTGCCTTTACATGCTCACTGGCTGAACATGCATCTGTCTCATGCGACTGGGTCATAACATTGCAAGCATAAATTTTAGTTGCCTTAGACTCACGCACAGCCTTCTTAATATCTCCAATTAAAAGATTAGGCAATATGCTTGTATAAAGGCTCCCGGGTCCAAGTATAACTGCGTCAGCTTTTAAGATAGCATCTATTGCATCCTTCGTTGCTTCACAATTTTCTGGCTCTAAATAAACTTTGTCTATCTTTTGATCAGTCTCGGTTATATTAGTTTCACCTCTGGTTGTTTTACCATTCTTATGTTTGGCTACAAGAGTAACCTTTTGCAAGGTAGAAGGTATCACCTGTCCTCTAATAGCTAAAACTTTACTTGAAGCTTTAATAGCTTTTTCAAAATCTCCCGTCAATTTTGTCATTGCAGTGATCAAAAGATTACCAAAATTGTGACCACTCAAAGGAGACCCTTCTTCAAAACGAAATTGAAATAAATCACGCATTAACGGTTCTGTATCAGCCAGTGCTACCAAACAATCCCTTATATCTCCAGGTGGCAGCATATCAAATTCCTTACGAAGTCTTCCAGAAGATCCTCCATCATCAGCAACGGTTACTATAGCGCTTATATTACTCGTATAATTTTTAAGTCCGTGCAGCAATACTGATAGGCCCGTTCCTCCACCAATAGCTACTATATTAGGGCCTTTAGACAAATGCTGTTTAGTATAAACAATATCAACAAGTTCTGATTCCCTTTGAGGCAAGAGAATACTTAAAATAAATCTAATTAATTCTTTAACACCGACAATTAAAAAATAAACACCACCTAATAGTATGACAACTCCTAAAACAGGAAAAAATAAATTTCCGGTTCCCATCTCGAAGCTACCTAAAAGAAACGCGCCCAAAGCCAATAAACTAATGCCTGCAACGCATAGCATTATCCAACGCTTAATACCCATACCAGGAAGCAACCATTTAAGTTTATTCATAATAGTTTAGTCCAGTAATTATTCCTTAACTTCATCTTCACGCTTGATTATCTCAAGAAGGTTCTCTTCACTCGTCGCATTTTTCAAAGAATCTCTAAAATATTTATCTTTCAGCAATCGTGATATTCTTGCCAATGCTTTTAAATGAGGTCCTGCTGAATCAGCGGGAGCTAAAAGTAAAACGAATATATAAACTGATTCACCATCCAGAGCTTCAAAATCTACACCATTTTTTGAAATACCTATGGCTCCTATCATCTGTGAAATCTTTGATGATTTGCCGTGCGGAATAGCAATACCCTGACCGATACCAGTAGATCCCAGAGACTCCCTTTCCAAAAGTATCTTAACCATTCCATCAGCATTTTTCACCTTGCCACTGGCAACTAACAGATTTACAAGCTCATCTATGACGGTTCCTTTGTCTGTTGATTTCAAATTCGCACTCACTGCCTTTTGATCTAAAAAATCAAAAATTTTCATTAAAACTCCTCCTTGAACTTATTCGGTAATAATTAGCCCATAATTGTTATCACGTCTTTTATAAATTATTTTCCTAGTGTTATCATTGCTATCTTTAAAAACCATGAATTCCAACCCCTGAACGTCAAGCTCAAGCATAGCTTCTTGCGGACTCATGGGTTTATCAAGAATTCTTTTATCTTCAATAATTAGCGGAATTTGCTCTTCATCTTCGAATAACTTCTCGTCTTCTTTGAAAGGTTTTCTTTTGTGATGCTTTAGCCTTTCTTTGCGATCTCTCAACTGATGTTCAATCTTATTTGCTGCAGCATCAATTGAAGAATACATATCTCCAGATTCTTCTTTCCCAAGTAATTTAATTTCAGAACCACTTAAAATAATTTCGGCCATCTGTCTTTCATGTTCAATGCTTAAGATGACATGTATCTCCATTATTTTCTTAAGATATTTTTCGAACTTCTCTATTTTATCTTCTATGTGATTCTTTATTCCCTCGGTAACATCAAAATGTCTTCCAGTAATTATAAGCCGCATCAAACGTTCTCCTTTTAATGAGCACATATAATTTATGACAGTCAAAAGATGACATAAATTATATGTGCGAATTACTCTTTTTAGTCCCTGTGATTTTCAGGGAATCCCCATTCTTTCATCAAGAAAGAATGTACAGGGGATATGTGCGAATTAATCCCGAATGAAGTTTCCTCATAGAAGCACTATCTTCGGGATAAGTTCGACCAAATGACTTATCTTCACTTCGCTCCATAAGTCGGGGTCTCACTCACATAGTAAATTTTTCGCCCAAGTATATTTGCCTTGCTTTAGGATCATTAATTAATTCCTCGCTGGTGCCAGAAATTAAAATTTTTCCTTCTGCCATAATATAAGACCTATCAGTAATCGCCAGCGTTTCTCTAACACTATGATCTGTAAGAAGAATTCCTAAGCCCCGATTCCGAAGATGAGTGATAATCTGCTGAACCTCAAAAACAGCAATAGGATCAACCCCTGAAAAAGGTTCATCCAACAAAATAAATGCTGGATCAGAAACTAACGCTCTAGTTATTTCGAGGCGCCTTCTTTCTCCTCCAGAAAGAGTGTAAGCCTTGCTCTTGGCTAAATGTGCAATATTTAAATCCTCCAACAAAGCTTGCAATCTTCGTTTTCTTTCTGAATAGGGTATTCGCATTGTCTCCAAAATAGCCATAATATTTTCCGCAACAGTTAACTTTCTAAAAGTTGACGTTTCCTGAGATAAATAACTTATGCCAAAACGAGCCCTTCTATACATTGGAAGTCGAGTAATATTACGATTACCAAAATATACGCCTCCGCCTTCAGGATTAATTAAACCAACTAACATATAAAATGTTGTCGTCTTGCCAGCACCATTAGGTCCCAAGAGACCAACTATTTCACCTCTTCTTATCTCAATACTGACCTGATTAACAACCTTGCGGCCAGAGTAAGATTTAATCAACTTTTCAGTTTTAATTAAGTCCATCATTATCCTCTTGTATGCTAGAATAAATTATAAATTTAGGCCTTCCCTGTAAAATAACTTTTGCTTCTTTGGCGTAGTATATAGCCTTTTCACTGTAAGTAATATTTTCGCCTCTTTGAATACTTACATTTCCTTCAGCTATAACTTTTTTTATCTCTTTTCTCTCTTTATCAAAATAAACGCACGCTTTATCAGCTTTCAACTTACCTCTTTCATCAATAACTTCTACGTTGTCATTTAAATAAGCAACGCTTTCTTTATAATCTATTTCTAAAGCACCGTCACAGGTGATTATAGTACTGGGAGCAATATCAATTGTCACATCCTGCTCAAACTTTACTTGCTCTAAACTTGGATGACCAGTTATTCCGGTACCTTTCACTTTTACATTATCCCTGTCAACATTAACAATATCTTCAGTCCAAACTTCTTCCTTCTGGGCATTCCAATTCAATTTATCTGTAGTAAGCCTTGCTCCATCGTCAGTAACAGCTACTACATTGGATTTTAACTTAACGTCATTACTATTCCTATCGAACGTTCCACTATCTGCAGTAAGCGTAATAACGTTATCTTTATTATATGTTTTGCCTTTAATATTAGAAAGCTCAATTAGTTCAGAGCTCAAGATGTCTGCTGATTCTCCTTCAAGATCCCATTTCTTTTTACCCTCTTCTGTGCCAGAAAGAGAAAAAGTAAGCAATTTTTGTTGTGCTCCTTCTTCAGAACCAATATCATCCATACTATCACTCTCTTGAGTGCTAGATTTAGGAGCGCAGCCTGCAAGCAATATCATTAAACATATAAATATAAATCCAAACTTAAATTTTTTCATTTATTTGTAATACCTACTGGTAACACTCTGCCATAAACCCTGAACATCTAATATCATTTCAGCTACTTCTCTGACTGCACCAGAGCCTCCCCTGTGTTCAGTTACATAATCAACTTTTTCTTTTAAATGCCTAACAGCACAAGCAGTACAAGCTGAAAAACCTACTCTTGTTAAAACTGGCAAATCAACCAAATCATCTCCAATAAAAGCTGTTTGTTCGCAAGTCAATTTATATTTTTGTAGTATTTTATTATACGCATCTAATTTTATATATGCATTTTCATAAATTGCATCGATGTGCATATCTTTAGCTCTTTTCCTGATTGTTCTAGATGAACGTGCAGAAAGAATAACCGAACGAATGCCTGCCCTATACAAGAGGGTGATCCCAAAACCATCTTTTACATCAAACTCTTTAATATCATGACCAAAGGAAGAATAAATAATTTTTCCATCAGTCAAAACACCATCAACATCTAAAATAAGAAGTTTAATTTTCTGTATTTTATCCTTAAGATTACTATCTAATTGCATTAAACCAATCCAGCCTTAAGTAAATCCTGAACATCTACCAGGCCTACAGGCTTATTATTTTTATCAACAACTGGGATTTCGTCGATTCGTTTTTGTTGCAATATCTTAAGAGCCTCGTAAGCTAATTTTCCTCTTTCAATAGACACTGGATTTTTCGTCATTACATCCTTAACTTTTTTTACCCTGAGATCCATATCTGCTTCCAAGTGTCTCCTTAGGTCACCATCAGTAAATATACCAATTAGTTTACCTTTTTTATTAATCACTGTTGCGCTTCCAGCTTTAGCTTTGGTAATCTTCAAAAGAACACTTTTAATCAGCATTTCCTCATCTACAATAGGATTACCAGCCCCTTTTCTCATAATATCTTCAACCTTCAGAAGCAATCTCTTTCCCAGGGTTCCACCAGGATGATAAAGAGCAAAGTCTTCTTCCTTAAGACCTTTTTTATCAGCTAAAACCATAGCCAGAGCATCTCCCATAGCGAGCATAGCTGTTGTAGAAGATGTCGGAGCCAAACCTAAAGAACAGGCTTCTTTTTTAACACTTACATCTAAAACTACATCGCTATTTTTAGCTAAATCTGATTTAATATTACCGGTGAGGGCAATCAGTTTTGCCCCAATTTTTTTTATAGTAGCTAATAATCTTATTATTTCTTCTGTTTGGCCACTGTTAGACAAGGCAATGATGACATCCTCTTTGGCAACTCTTCCTAAATCTCCATGTATGGCTTCTGCTGGATGTAAGAAAATACTGGAAATTCCCAGAGAAGCTAAAGTAGCAGAAATCTTTTGAGCAATAAATCCAGGCTTGCCCATACCAGTAACTATAATAAGTCCTTTAGTTTTAAATAAAATTGTGATAGCTTCTTGAAAATTTTTTCCAATGCGAGGCACAAGATCACTTATTGCCTTTGCCTCTATTTTTAGAACATCCTGAGCTCTCTTACTAGGCATCCCTATCTATCTCCTACAATAATGGAAATTTCTTTTAACTGAATAATTAAATTTTTAAGTTGACTTATTTTTAACATATTAGGACCATCACACTTAGCCTTATTGGGCTGATTATGAACTTCCAGAAAAATACCGTCCACTCCCACAGCAGCGGCAGCTTTAGCTAAATAAGGAATAAATTCTTTCTCACCAGAAGATTTATTACCTGCCCCTCCCGGCAATTGAACACTATGCGATGCATCGAAAACCACTGGAAAACCATACTTTCTCATTATCACAATTGAACGCATATCGCTAACTAAATTATTATATCCAAACACGAAACCTCTTTCAGTCAATATAATATTTTCATTTTTACAACTGGTTATTTTTTCGATTATATTCAATACTTCATAAGGGGACAAAAATTGTCCTTTTTTAATATTGATAATTTTTTTAGTTTTGGCTGCAGCTATAATTAAATCTGTCTGCCTAGATAAAAGAGCTGGTATTTGAATTACATCTAAAACCGCAGCAGCTTGTTTTATTTCATTAACACTATGAACATCGCTAATTATAGCTAGCCCCGTTTCTTTCTTGACTTTTTTAAGTATATCCAAGCCTTTCCTAATTCCGGGACCACGATAAGAAGATAGCGAACTTCTATTAGCTTTATCATAACTAGATTTAAAAATCAAATTAACACCGCTGGTAATTGATATTTCTTTCAGTTGATGAGCCATCCTAATGGTGTCTTTTTCATTTTCAATAACACAGGGTCCTGCAATAATAAACAGGGGATTTTTAGCTCCAATTTTATAATCAGCTATCTTAATTTCTCTCATAACATCTATTTCTTCTCATTAAGTTTTATGGCCGCTTTAACAAAATTAACAAACAACGGATGTGCCTTATCAGGTTTTGATTTAAATTCCGGATGAAACTGAGAAGCCACAAACCAAGGATGATTTTTAAGCTCTATAATTTCGATTAAGTTTTTAGCTTTATGTAAACCAGTTATTCTTAAACCTTTCGATTGCATTAGTTTTAAATATTTATTATTAAATTCATAGCGATGTCTATGCCTCTCGTAAATATTTTTTTTATTATAAGCTTTGTAGCTGAGGGTACCTTTTTTCAACTGACATGAATATGCCCCTAAACGCATAGTTCCCCCCACGCTCTTCACTTTCTTCTGCTCATCCAGTAAAGATATAACGGGATATTTTGTTTTATTATTAAATTCTGTAGAATTGGCTTTCTCTAGCTTGCAGACGTTGCGAGCAAAATCTATAACTGCACACTGCATACCAAGACAGATTCCAAAGAAAGGTATATTATTTTCTCTGGCATAACGAATCGCATTTATCTTTCCCTCAATACCTCTTACTCCAAAACCCCCCGGGACTAAAATGCCTTTAACATCATTAAATATTTTTTTAAGGGTTAATTTATTCAATTTCTGGGAATCAATTTTTTTAATATCAATTTCACAATCATTAGCAATGCCAGCATGCCTTAAAGCTTCATATATAGATTTATATGCATCTTGCAATTGAATATATTTTCCAATGACAGCTATTTTAACTTTCTTCTTGGGATGCAAAGCCACATCAACAACTTTTCGCTTCCAATCTTTAAGATCAGTTTTTCCTTCTTTAAGAGACAGCTTCTGTCTTATAATTCTATCTAAGCCACCCTTTTTATACACTAAGGGAACCTCATAAATACACTTAACATCAGGAGCCTCAACTACAGCTTCTTTTTCTACATTACAAAAAAGTGATATTTTCTCTTTAGCTTTTAAGGGAAGTTTTTTCTCACAACGACATAGGATTATATCAGGCTGAATACCAATTTCTCTTAACTTATTAACGCTATGCTGCGTAGGTTTAGTCTTGAGCTCCTGGGCTGATTTCAAATAAGGAATAAGAGTTAGATGAATAAATATAACATTGTTTTTGCCAATATCCTGGCGAAATTGCCTTATGGCTTCTACAAAAGGAAGACCTTCGATATCACCAACAGTGCCTCCAATCTCACATATAACTACGTCAAAACTCTTACCACGAGATACTTCCTTTATGCGGCGCTTTATCTCATCAGTTATGTGAGGAATAACTTGAACGGTAGCTCCTAAATATTCCCCTCTTCTTTCTTTTTCAATAACACTATTATAAATTTTTCCACTAGTTACACTATTATTATCCCCGAGAGGTGCTTTGGTGAAACGTTCGTAGTGGCCCAAGTCAAGATCAGTTTCAGTCCCATCCTCAGTAACATAGACTTCCCCATGCTGCCAAGGATTCATGGTTCCAGGATCTACATTAAGATACGGATCAAATTTCATAATGGTAACCCTTAGACCTTCTGACTCCAAAAGTTTACCTATAGAACTTGATGCGATACCTTTGCCGAGACTTGAAACAACTCCACCCGTAATAAAAATATATTTAGGCACTAGATTTCTCCATTATCATTTTTACTTTCTCTAGCTCTTCGGGAGTATCCACTCCGATAGAGTCATTCTCCGCTTCAACAACCTTTATCCTATAGCCATATTCAAGCATCCGTAATTGCTCCAAACCTTCAATAACTTCTAATTCAGAAGGAGCTAAAGTGGCAAAAGTCAAAAGAAACATTCGCCTGTAAGCATAAATACCTAAATGTTTATAAAAATTCACTTCATCAACACAACGAGGATAAGGAATCAAAGATCTTGAAAAATAAAGAGCATAATCATCTGCATCTTTTACAACTTTAACAACGTCCTGACCCTCAAGATAATTTTTTTTGTTACACTTAAAAACAGCTGTAACTATTTTTAAGGATTCATCATCGGATAACGTTTGGACTAATTTATCTATTAATTTCGGATCAATTAGAGGCTCATCACCTTGAATATTTATAATAATATCGTGACTCAAAGACTGGGCGACTTCTGCTATTCTATCTGTTCCAGTTGTCGCTTCAGGAGAAGTCATAACAACTTCTGCTCCAAAATTTTCAGCTTCTTTTTGTATTTTTTTATTATCGGTTGCAATTATTACATCATCTAAAAGCTGCGCTTCTTTGGCTCTATTATATACATGCCAAAGCATAGACTTACCTTTAATTTTCTCTAAGACCTTACCCTTAAATCGTTGAGAATCAAATCTGGCAGGTATTATGCCACAAGTTGTCATTTTTTCACCTCTTTTTTATTCTGTGCAATAATTTTCTTCCGTAATTCATCTACTAAGCAGACAGCAACTCCAACTTTCCCAACCACAACTCCGGCAGCACAATTAGACATTAACGCTGCTTGCTTCATATTGGCTTTACTAGCTAAAGCTAAGGTAAAAGCAGAAATTACAGTATCACCAGCACCTGACACATCATAAACCTCTTGAGCCATAGTCGGTATCTTGGTAGCTTTTCCCCCTTTTTCAAATAAACACATTCCATCCTCACCTAGGGTAACCAATATAGAATCAAGTTCGAGTTTCTTCAATATTATATTAGCTGCTTTTTTAAGGCTCGTTGCGTCTTCAATTTTTACATGCGTTACTTTCTCTAATTCATACTTATTGGGTGTAATACAAGTAGCTTTCTTATAATATGATAGATGCTGCTCTTTGGGATCAATAGTTACTATCTTATTCTGCTTTTTAGCTTCTTTTAGAATAGAACTTAACAGCTGAGGAGTAATGACACCTTTGCCATAATCCTCGATTATAACAGCATCAACTTTTGGTATTTTTTTAAGAATATAACTGGATATCTTTTTTAAAATACGGCTATTTATATGATGACTGTCTTCTTTATCTATCCTCACAACCTGTTGATTATGAGCAATTACTCTTGTTTTTAAGGTAGTCTGACGACAACCATCAGTAATAAGGCCATCTGTGTTTATGCCTCTATCCTGAAGTTGGTGTTTTAAAATATCACCATAACTATCTGCACCGGCAACTCCAACCATAAAAACAGTTGCTCCTAAAGCCTTTATGTTATTAGCAACATTACTAGCTCCTCCAGGCATAAAAGATTGGGATTTTACGCGCACTACAGGAACTGGAGCTTCCGGGGAAATCCTTTCCACGCTGCCCCATATAAATTCATCCAGGATTAAATCACCCACAACTAAAATCCTGATTTTTTTAAATTTGGGTAGGATCTTAAGCAATTTATTCATGTCCTTTATTCTATCACATGCTAAAAAAGGTGTCAAATGTATATAAAGCCTATATATTATATGTTATTTGAAGCATTTGTCTTGCCTTGCAAAAAGCCTTATCAACTTCTATTGAATTCAGGCAATTTTTTGTGCCACACTCAGTAAATTTAAAGCTCTTATAACATGGCCGACATTCAATCTCACTGGTAATTACTGCATGAATTTCTTGGGGCGGATATGGCCCATAAACTTTTTCATCTACAGGTCCAAAAAATGAAATTGTAGGCGTTTTTTGACTTACAGCCACATGCAAAGGACCTCCATCATTACAGATTACCAGATTAGAAAGATTACATAGAGCAGCAAATTCCAGAATACTAAAATTACATATCACTTCAACATCCTTAGACTTCATTAAATTCATTACATTTCGGCAAATATCCCGGTCACATTCCCCTCCAGTAATTATAACTTTCGCGTTCAGCTTTAATATAAGCTCATCTGCCAATTGCGCATACTTTTCTTGAGGCCATTGTTTATAGGACGCCTTATCTGACCAACTTAATCCTCCTGCCGGCACCAAAGTTATCAGCAAATTTTCCTCTTCAATTCCCTTACTTATTAAATATTTTCCAACCTTATCAATGCTATTTTGCCTCAAAGGAAACCTTAAAGGCTTGTTCGCAGGAACCATATTAAGTAATGTTAACAAAGAAAGATAATAATCAACAACATGCTTACTACTAAAACTAGTTAGATCTATATGGTGAGTTAAATGTCTACCCCTACCCTTATAATTAAAACCAATTCTTTCCGGAATCCTTAAGAAAAACTTTTCAATAAATCCATACTGAGAAGAATTAGATAAATCAATAAGCAATTCATACTTTTCTTCTCTAATACATCGACAAAACTCCATTAAGTATTGCCAACGCCTTAAAAAACTTAGTTTATCAAAAAACCCCTTATCAAATACATGAATCTTACTAATATCTGAATTGAATTCTAAGATTTGCTTCGTTCTAGAACCTAAAACAACATCTATTTTGCTCTTTGGATAAAATTCTCTAAGATTACTTATTAGCGGAGTTGTAAAAAGAACATCTCCTATTCCATAAGGATTAATTACTAATATTTTTGAATAATTTTTCTGCCGCATTTACTACGTCCTTTACTTCTATATTTTTAAGACATTTATAATTGCGCTTACAATTATGAGCTAAACAGGGGTGACAATTTTCTGGTTTATGCAAAACAATACTCTTCTCATCAAGGGGCCCCCAGCGTTTAGGGCTTAAACCTGGCTGGCTTCTGCCAAAAATATCAACCACAGGACAACCAACAGCAACGGCTATATGCACTGGACCTGAGTCGTTTGAGATCAGCAATTCCGCTTTTTTAAATAAAGCAGCAAGTTGCTTAAGTTCCAAATCATTAATAATAATCACCGCTTGGGAAGGAAGTTCTTTGTAAATTTCCTGACAAATGTTTAGGTGCTCATCCGAACAGATAAGCACTATTTTGGTTTTTATATCCTTTAACAATTGTTTGGCTACCTTTATAAAATTTTCCTTTAGCCATATCTTCGAAGAACAGCTGGCCGCCGGATGCATTACAATAAACTTATCATTTTCTTCAATGCCTTTATTCAAAAGAAGATTCTTAACCACATCAGTATCTCGTTTTGATACTTCTATATGTGTTTTTTTAGATTCACTATTAATACCTAAAATTTTTAATAAATCAAAATTGTATTCAACTTCATGCTTTAAACCTCTAAATTTTTCATCTTTTATTTTTTCCGTCAGAAGAAAACCAAAATTTTTGTCATACCCAATTCTTTGAGGAATTCCAGCAAGATAGGTTATTATATGAACTCTATTGCTCGGATGAAGAATAATAGCCACATCGAAATGCATACACTTTAGTTCTTGGGCAAATTTGAAACTGGCATACCAACTTTTATGCTTATGGTGCTTATCGTATATAATAACTTCATTCAAACAAGGGTTATCTGCAAGGATATCAGCAGCGTAAGGCCTAATCATAAAAGCCAACCAAGCCTGTGGATATGCCGCTCTTATAGATTCTATGACAGGAGTGGATAAAACCACATCTCCAATTCTATCTGTCCTTACAATTAATATTTTTTTATATTTTTCCATATAATCTCAAGACATTCGCGTTCGCTCACTCTAAAAATTAAGAAACAAGATACAAGATACAAGTTACAAGTTACAAACAATATTTAAGTTCCAATATCCAATAATCAAACCGCAACTCTTATCTTTTTGTTTTTTGTTCTTTTTTTTGCTTTTGCTTTTTGTTTGGTTATTTGAATTTGGTCATTGGTTATTATTTGTTTCTTGTCTCTTGTGTCTTGGTTATTGTTTTTTATACGCTATACGCTATTTGCTATTAGCTCTTTGCTATTTCTTGCTTCTAACTTAATCCTTAATTCTTAATCCTTAATCCTGTTTTGTCTCTTGCTTGTTCTGCAAAATATTATAGTTAAACCTAATAATATAAACCAGAGAGGCATATTATTCTCCTTGCTATTCTAAATATTCAATTTATCAATTAATATTTCTATTTTACTTAAAACTTCTTGCGGTGTAATTAGTTTTAAACATTCATGATTAAAAATACATTGAGCTTTCTGACAAGGAGAGCATTTAATCTTTTTATAAATTACGATACTATTTTCACTTTCAGGGCCGTATTTCTTACTATCAGTGGGACCAAAAAGAGCTATTACTGGTTTATTTACAGCGCTCGCCATGTGCATTATAGCGCTATCATTACAGATTAAGATATTACAATGTTTTAAAATAGCAGCTAATTGAATAAGATTAGTTTTCCCAGCTAGATTAAGATAACTATCGCCTATTTCAGCAGTTACTTCTTCAACCAAGCTCACATCAGCGTCATCCCCTAAAAAAACTATGCAGGCTTCATATTTATCCTGTAATTTTTTGCAAACTTCAATAAAGTTATTTAGGGGCCATCTTTTTATATGACTACGAGCACCAACTGAAATTGCCACTATTCTCTTTTTAGCTTTTGCCTCAGAAAATACTTTTTCAACAAATATTTCGCTTTCCTTATCTATTTTTATTAAAAAATCAGCTCCTTGAGTTTCAAAACCCAAAGTTTTAATTTTTTGAAGATGTTTTTCCTTCATAGAAATATTTTCTTTAGTTTTAAAAAAAAGTGGCGTTCTGTAATAAGCTCCTATCAGGAATGGAAAAGCACTATTCTTTAAATCAATCACTAAATCATAATGCTTAAGTCTTAGTTTTTTAATAAATGCTATCTTTCCTCTTATTGAATCATGCTTATTATAAACGATTACTTCTCTCAGATGAGTATTATTATTAAACAACTCAACAGTTCTGGGAGAAGCCAAAACATCAATTTTGGCCATTGGTAATTGCTTTAGCATAATTCCTAAAACAGGAGTCGTCAAAATAGCATCCCCAATATTACTTAGAGAAATTAAAAGCGCAGAATTAATTTTATCTTTATTTTTTATCATAATTTAATGTTTTTTTAACTGCATCAAAAACCTCATCTACAGTCACAGCTTTCATACATTTATTATCCGGACAATCAACTTCATAACAAGGAACTAAACACCCGACGTCTTTTCGAAGAATAATATGCTGCGCCTTTTTATTATAAGGACCTGTAACTTGGGGACTAGTTGGACCGAAAATAGCTACAACCGGTGTTCCTAGTGCAGATGCCAAATGCATAGGGCCTGAATCAGCTGAAATCACAACACTTGCCCTCTTCAAAAGAGCCCCTAATTCATTTAGGTCTGTTTTTCCGGCTAAAACTACCACTTCATTTTTAATTTCTGAACTGATTTCTTGAGATAAAACAATATCCTTTTTAGCTCCAGAAATAACTATCTTATACTTTAATTCCTGCATCATTTTATCAGCTAGCCGGGCATAATTTTCGGCAGGCCACCTTTTAGGATCCCAGTTTCCTCCCGGATTAATTACGATATAATTATCTTCCTTTGTAATATGATCCTTGGCTAATAACTTAACAACTTCTTGTTCAGCTTGTGAAGTAGTAAAAAACTCATAATTTTTATCTTTAGCTTCTATGCCAACCTTATCTATTAGGCTAATGTAATATTCAGCTCGATGCAAACCATTATCAGGCATTTCAATTTTATCAGTCAGTAAAAAAGCAGTTTTCTTCCTATAATAACCAATGCGCCTTTTTATACCAGCCAGATAACAAATTAGAGCTCTTGTAAATGACCGGTGAAATAAAAAAACTGCATCAAATTTTCTCTCTCTTAAAGAAAACATAAATTTTATCTTAGAAAATGAAGACTTATGTGAACTTTTTTCATCAAATACTATTACTTCATCTACCGAAGGATTATTTTCTAATACTTGAGCACAACGCTTGACAACCATACATGCCAAAAAACAATCCGGATGTTTTTCCTTGATAGCTTTAATGGCTACTGTTGAAAATAAAACATCCCCCAGCCAATTAACTTCAACTATTAATATTCTTTTAAAATTATTCATCTTCTTCATATTTTATAATGAGACTACCTGCCAGCATTTTGTTACTTTAGCTTTCAAGCACCTGACCATACACATTCTCAACCTGGTCTGCAAAAACACTTAGTGAAAAATTATTCTCACATATTTTTTGACTTAGTTGACCCATGCTTTCAGATAGCTTATTATTCATGATTACTTTTAATATTGCTTCATCTAAAGCCTCTGGATTTTTTGGAGTTACTAGATAACCATTGTTGCCCTCTGAAATCAAACTATATATACCTCCAACATTACTTGCCACAATCGCAAGCCCACTAGCCATAGCTTCTAATATAGCCAGACCCAATCCCTCAGAAATTGAAGGCATAACAAATATATCCATAATTGCAAGGGGTCGAGCAGTATCTAAAACTGATTTATGAAAAATAATGTTTTTTTCTATCTTGAGTGTTTTTGCAAGTTTTTTTAGTCTTTCTTCCTCTGGACCATCACCTATAATCAAAAATTGTATATCCTTCTTTTTGTTCAATATTAATTTAGCAGCCTCTATCAAATACGTATGACCCTTCACCGAAGACAAGCGAGCTATAATGCCTACAACTGGAGCATTTGAAACTTTAAATTCTTTTCTAATGCTCTCTTTTTCACTATTATTGTAATTTCTTTTAAAATTAGCTATATCAACGCCATTATGAATCATAACTATTTTACTTTTGGAAACTTTTAAATCAGTAACCATGTGTGCTCTAACGGCTTCACTAATTGCGATAACTTTAGCTCCCCAAAATTTGAAAAGTTTCCTTGTAAATTTTGGCTTAAAAAAACCGTGACATGTTGTTATATACGGTATTTGCGTAAACAAAGAAGCTAAACAACAACTTACTTGCGCCACCCTGGTTTGAGCGTGCATTATATCAATTTTTTTTGATTTCAAAAAAAGAGCAATCTTAATGCTACATAAAATAATTTTAGGATTAAGTTCAGATTTTGTATTAAGAGCTACTCTTATATGTTTTATTTTATCTCCTTCAAGCTCTTTTACCATGTCTCCTCCTGAAGAAGCAATGAAAACATCGTGCCCTTTTTCCTTAAGTTTTCTGGCTAAAGAAACACTGTAAGAACTTATTCCTCCAAAATTTAAATGGCTAGTTACAATTAATACTTTCATTTTTTTTAATTAATTCCTCTATAGCTTTAGCTACTTCTTCTACTGTAACAGTTTTAAGACACCTATTAGAACTACATACAGGCTTATAGCATGGGCTACAAGACAATTTTTTGTAGATAACAGCACAATTATCGTTAGCAGGCATGTGGCGCTTAGGATCCGTAGGGCCAAATATTGCAACAAAAGGAACATGCATGGCCGCCGCAATATGCATGGGGGCCGAATCAGACGTCACTAAAACCTTGCACCGACCTATTAAAGCAGCTAATTCCAAAAGTTGAGTTTTCCCACAGGCTACAATTGGTTTCGTCTTTGATAACTTCTTAAACTTATTAGATAACTCAAGATCATCTTTAGTGCCTGTAATCAAAATGCGAGCATTATGTCTCTTACATATTATATCACCTAATTTAGCATATTTCTCTATGGGCCATCTTTTTGTCTGCCACCTATGACTAGCACTTATATTAAATCCGAAAAGCAACTGTCTGCCCGCCACCCACTCTTTATTTAGAAATTTATCTATACTTTCTTTTTCTTCTTTTCCCGGTGAAAGCTCAAGTGTTTTATCAAGGATATCCACTCCTAAAAGATGAAGAACTTTTGCCTGATGACTTACAGGGTCAATTTTAGCTTTATTATCATTTATCCCATTATTTATTAAAAAGCCCATTTTTTTATTTTTATACCCATATCGCTTGGAAGACAGACTCAGAAAACCAAGAAGATGACTTTTTGAATTATTTTGCAAATCCACTACAAGATCAAACGATTCATCTCTTAAGTGAGATGCTATGCGCCAGAAATCCTTAGAAACAATTGATACTTCCTTGAGATGGTAAGCTAGAATATTATTCACATAAGGAGAATTTTTTAGAATATCTTGAAATTGCAGATCAACCAATACAGATATCTTTGAATCAGGATATTTATTTTTCAAACTTCTCAATGAGGGAATCGCTAAAATTATATCTCCTAGGGCACTATACTTTATAACAAGAATTCTAAGTGATTTTAGAGTTTTCTCGTAAACTTCAATAGTTTTTTCAGCCATTTGCTTTAAACTATAGACTTTTTCAATTTTTTCCCTAGCTTTTTGAACAACACTAATAATTTGCTGCTTATCTTGTCTCAATTTAAGCATTGCCTCAGAAAGCGCATCCACATCTTTTGCCGGAACCAAAAAACCTGTTTCTTTATCATCTATAACTTCTGAAATCCCGCCAATATTTGAAGCAATAACCGGCACACCAACCGCCTGAGCCTCAATAATTACTCTGCCAAATGCTTCCGGAACTATACTGGGCAACACTACTACATCTACATTAGCCAACAAATCTGGAATATCACTACACCGACCAAGAAATTCTACATAATTAGAAATACCTAATTGTCTTATTAAAAGTTGTAACTGCGACTTATAGCCCTGCTTTCCAGGAGAAGGATCACCAACAATAAGAACCTTAACTTTCGGGATTGATCTAATAATCCTGGAAATTGCTTTTAAAAAATATGCATGTCCTTTTATGGGAGTCAAGCGCCCTATAATCGCAATTGTAAAATGGCTTCTCTGCCTTAAATAACTAGGATTAAAAGTAAATAAATTTAAATCAACACCTCGCGGAATATACTTTATCTTTTCATCGGACACATTAAAATCATCTATCATATGCCTACCTATAACATGACTAGCCACAATCACTTCCCTACCCCAACCCATAACACGACTAAAAAAATGATTACTATAATATCCATGGCATGTCGTTACAAACTTGCATCCTGTTTTATAGCAAGCAATGTATGCTATCCAGGCTGGCACTCGGCTTCTAGCATGAACAATGTCAATTTTTTCCACTTTTATTATTTCAGCTAAACGCCTGGACATCTTAATAATGTTGATTGGAGATTTTCTATCCACTGCTAACGTATAATGCCTAATACCCGAAGAAATTAGTTCATCAACTAATTTACCTCCAGCCGAAACAACTACCGCCTTATGTTTAGCCAAAATCAGTTTCTTTGCTAAATCAACTGTTCCAGTCTCAACTCCACCAGTATTTAAATTTGGTAATATTTGCAATATGTTCATACTATCTTGCCCATGGCCTCTTTAACTTGAAGCTCCTCATTTAAAACCTTAGCTTTTTCTTTTTGATAAAGCTTATCTCTTATAACTCTTTTTATTTCATCCATTGCGGCTATGCTTACAAATCCTTTATTAGCAAAATTATTAATTAATTTTTTATGCTTTGTAAATCCTTTTAATTTATCCAAAGCATCGGGCAAAACCACAACTACATGACTATTTGAGCTTGCAGCTTCACTAATCATAGAAACACTATCAAAAGTCACTAAAGCGATATCGCTGGCAGCCAGCATTGAGACTACTGAACCTACTGGATTATCCTTGTTTGCGATAACAAGATATCTACATTTATTATAATTAGCTAGTTCTTGCTTGAAAATTAACTCATTCGACTTTGAAGTCCTGCGCGAAGTAGTGATTAAAAGATTAAGATCTTCATCATTACATGTTTGTTTTAGTATCGAAATTAAATTCTGCAAATAATTATCTTGGTATTTGAAAAACTGAGCATCTCCACCAAAAAATAAAGACAACGTCTTCTTGTGCTTATCAAGTTTGTTCTTTATCTTATTATCACCCTCAACTTTAAGTTGACGATCTATAATATTTGGTGTTGCTTGTGTAATAACCACATTATTTGCATTTGATGTTTCATCATGCTCCGGAATGATAGCTAAATCAAAATTACTAATGGGCAATGTTGGCTTCATGATGATAATATTTTTAGATAGATTTATATACTTAATAATTACATTCAGAGCACTAAGACTATTCCCGCAAGAAATTAAATAATCAACAGGTAGTTGACTAAGCTCCTGAAAGCTTTTCTTTGTAAGGCAATAACTAAGTAATTTTTCAGGAAAAAACTTATAAAGCTTAGATAGCAAAACTATATTCAAAAATACTGGACACCATTTATATCGATAGTTTGGTTTTACTATTTTTATCTCTTCTTCGCTCTGATAAGGCAAAGAAACCTTTAATCCTTTTTTGTTAAGCTCTTCTTTCAGCCAAAAAGCGACAGCTTTGCTCTGATTCAAATGACCAGCCTTATTATCACTAAGAACAACAATATTACGTTCTCTGCTTGAACGCCATCTCTTTTGCAGCCAAAGCCATTGCTCCGGGCAATCTTCAATCAAACTAGCAAGTCTATCACAATAAAGTTGTAGTCCCTTCTGTACATCATCTTCGTCTTTAATGTAAAACGCTTGTTGCATTATGAGCTCATGATTAAATCCACTAATTCGTTTTAAGAAACTAAAGATAATAGGACTTTTTGTTCTGTAAGCTATTGACATGGGGCCCTGAGGAGCCGAAACAGTCCTACCAAAAAAATTAACATTAAGCCCGTCCTTCTTCACATCTTCATCTGCCAACATACCTAAATCCTCTTTATCGCGCAACGTTCTTAAGGCATTTTTTAGATTAGCACCCTTAGTTACAACTGTGCAGCCATGAAGACTTCTATACTTGTTTAATATTTCATCTATTAGAGTTGTTTTTTGCTGACGGGCTAAAACTTTAGTAGGATATCCTAAGATACTAACGATTTGAGAGGAAAGCTCCCAATTTCCAAAATGAGCAGTAAGAAATATTATACCTTTTTCTTTATCCTTTTCTTGCTCTACATATTCAAGGCCTGATATATTAATATGCTTATTAAGATAGGTTTTGTCTAATTCAGCGAAGCGCGCTATTTCCACAAAAGATAACCCTAGATGTTGATACATAGACCAAACAACATTCTTCAGCACACCAACATCCTTCTTCTTATAAAAAGCAGCCCTTAGATTTTTATAGGAAATTCTTTTTTGCTTACCAGATAAAGACCAGGCCAAATAACCCAGAATTCTTCCCAAAATTTGAGACATTTTCATGGGAAGGATGCGTAAAATTACTAAGCAACATTTAATGATTAAATAACTGAGATAGTTTTTCATTTAGTATTTCTTTTTTACCTATAAGCTCTATATCAATTTTAAGCAAATAAAATTTGTGGCCATTCGATAATTGCCATATCATATTAGCATCTAATCTCATCCAATCTTTTTCTGTTGTAATAATTACTTCTGTCTTAGAAGCAGCGGCAGCACGGATGATAATATCAATATCATTATTAGTATACTGATGGTGATCAAGATAATCTTTATAGCCGACTATATTTACTTCTAAATTTTTAAGCGTTCTTCTAAAAGATTCAGCAGATCCAATAGCGCAAAATGTGAACACCTTTTTATTTTTAAGCAGTTCTATATTTAAATTATTTTTACTAATCGGCTCATATATCTCAGAAGCTTTATGGTTACATTCAAGCACCAAAGCTTCATGGTTAATATTTTGTATTAATTTCCTAATTGAAGTTAAACCTTCAGGGCATTCATCAGCCTTAGTTAAAACGAAAATATCAGCCCTACTAAGACTACTCAAAGGCTCTCTTAATAATCCAGCAGGCAATAACTTATTATTAGAAAAAGGATTCGATGAATCTATAAGTACAATTTCAATATCTTTTTTTATACGCCACTGCTGAAAACCATCGTCTAAGATTATAATGTCAGGATCAAATATTTTTTGAGCCTTTTCTATAAGCTGTATTCTATTTCTCCCGGAAAGTATCTTTACCTTAGGTAAATTATACTGCAATAGATCAAGCTCGTCATTATTGTATCCACGGGAAATTATAACAACTTTCTTTTGAGCAAGAAAGTTATTAACAAGAAACATCTCAAAAGGTGTTTTGCCTGTGCCACCAGCTGTTATATTGCCTATGCTAATTATCTTCTTTTTGCAAGTGACTCTCGAAGTTAACCCACTAGTATATATAAAAACGAGCGCCTTAACTAAAACAAAATATATACAAGACAATAATAGTAAAAATAATCTTACTAAAAAAGCAAAAGGACCCCTTTTGCCATTTATAGTTACTTGATATAAATATTCTTTTAGTTTCATTGTTCAATCTCGTAATTGACAAAAATGCCGGTTTTTTGCCGGCTTTTATCTAATTATTTTATTTATTACTTGTCTATATAATTATAACTTAAGGTTGTTAATATATCAATAGTATTTATATTTTTTAAATTATATAAAGTATTTAGAGAAAAAATACTTTATAGCTTTACAGTTTATCTTTTAGCTCCTTATTTTCTTTACGAACTTCATAATTCACACCTTGATCATTTTTAGATAGATGTTTAATTATTCGTTCCTTTTCTTCTAATATTTTAACAAAAATCTTCTCAAAGCCGCTATTTTTAGGAAAATAGTATCTATTCTTACAAGGTAAGTACTCTTGATCAACTCCCGCCTGAGGTTCGCTATGAGGATAAACATAGCCCTCTCCTCTTTTTAAACTTTTAGCACCCTTATATCCAGTTCCCTTTAAGTGGTTTGGTATTTGTAGAAGTTTATTATTAGATACATCTTCAATAGCTTTATCTATAGCCAAATAACTAGCATTACTTTTAGCTGCACAAGCTACATATATAGCTGCTTGCGATAAAATAATTCGCGCTTCCGGAAGCCCTATATTCATCGCTGCCTGCATAGCTGCTTGAGCTAAAATTAATGCTTGGGGGTCAGCATTGCCTACATCTTCAGCAGCACAAATTACTATCCGGCGAGCTATAAATCTGATATCTTCCCCGGCATAAATCATTTTTGCTAACCAGTAAACAACGGCATCGGGATCAGAACCACGCATACTTTTAATAAATGCAGAAATTGTATCATAATGAGAATCGCCTTTTTTATCATAAAGCACAATCTTTTTACCTATACACTCTTCAGCAACTCTACGAGTAATATTAATAACACCTTTCTTATCAGCCGGAGTAGTTAACGCTGCCACTTCAAGTATATTTAAAGCCCTTCTAGCGTCTCCATCGGAGACTTTCATAATAATTCTTTTAGCTTCAGAATCAAGATTTACTTTTAAATTACCCAAACCTCTTTCTTTATTTTCTATGGCTCTTTCTATTATTAATTCTATGTCATTTTCTTTCAAGGGTTTTAGCTCATAAATTTCTGACCTTGATAATAAAGGAGGTATTATGCTAAAAAAGGGGTTATAAGTAGTAGCACCAATAAGAACTATGTTGCCCTCCTCAATATCGGGCAATAGAACATCTTGTTGAGCTTTATTAAAACGGTGAATTTCATCAATAAATACAGTAGTTCGCTGGCCATCATTTCTTTTTCTCTTTCTAGCCACCATGATAACTTCTTTTAACTCTTTTACAGATGAGATAGCAGCATTTAAGCGATGAAAATAAGCTTTAGTTTCATGATTGATAATATAAGCTAGAGCGGTTTTGCCAACCCCTGGAGGACCATAAAAAATGAGTGATGACAATCTATCAGCCTTAATAGCTCTGAAAAGTGGTTTGCCTTCTGCTAGAATATGCTTTTGATTAACAAAATCTTTCAGGCAAGTAGGTTTCATCCTGTTTGCCAAAGGAATGTGTGGATCAGAGGAATTATTATTTATTGTAGTTTGTTTAAAAAGGTCCATAATATAAAAAAATCCCCGCCATAGCCGTGAGAAAGTGATAGTTTTGAACCCAATCTACTAAGTGGGCACCCTCTCATTCTGCCCTCAGGCATCATGAAGTTAGGTTCCCCTTAAAATGGTGTTGGCTCAAACCTATGCGCCCTTCACGCACAAGGCAGGGAATTGTTTTCCTGCTTAAATGATATCATATCGAATGTTCAAAATCAAGATGGGCGCTCTACCTAATTTGAGCCTTAAGATTTTCAACTAAAACTTTTTGAATCTGAGTTTGAATTTCGTCAACTTCTTCATCAACTAAAGTTCTGTCTTCAGCCTGATATTTAATAGAAAAAGCCAAGCTTAAATACCCAGCAGGTATCTGCTTGCCTTCATAAACATCAAATAAACTAACCTCTTTAATGAGATGCTTGCCCGTCTTCTTAATCTCATCAATAATTTCTTTCGTCGACAAACCAGTTTTTACAATTACGGCTAAGTCTCTAATGACAGCTGGAAATTTTGCTATAGGTTCAAATTTCTTTTCTAAACATACATCGCCAAGTATATCTTCTAAATATACTTCAGCTACATAAACATCTTTATCAACATCATATATAGAAACAACTTCCTTGGTAAGTTTGCCAAATTTAGCAATAATTTTATTTTTATAACTAACTTTAGCCCTCTCACCTTTTAAAAAATATGAATCTTTGCATTCTAAAAATTTAACTTCCTCAATACCTAAGGTTTCAAATAAATTTTCAAGAATACCTTTTAAATCATAAAAATCAACTTCTTTGGGTTTGTGCTTCCAATCACTTATATATTTCTTACCACATAAACCAAAAGCTACATTTAATTTTTCAGAAAATTTATGATTTTGATTTACAAATACATCCCCTAATTCAAAAACACCAATATCATCCATTTGCCTATTAATATTCCAGCTTAACGCCTGCATAAGGCCACTTAAAAGAGTTGGTCGCATTACTTCCTGCTGGCTACTTAGAGCCTTTTGAAGCTTAACAATTTCATCAGATTTATAACTAAAAACAGCTGATTCCTTATCACTAATCATGCTATAAGTAATTACTTCATTTAAGCCACAAGCACATAATGCCTGGCAAATTTTTTTCTTAATTGTAAATCTTGTTGTTTCATCAATTATCCCTGATAATGATTTATATTTGCTAATCTCTCTGCTGCTCACCTTAGCAATTGTTGATGGCATTTTATCGTATCCATATATACGTGCAATTTCTTCTATTAAATCTATCTCTCGCTTAGCATCTTCCCTAAAATAGGGTGAGGTAACATCCATAGAACCTTGAGTCTCATTTTCTATGGCAAAGCCAAGTGAAACTAAAATTCTCTTAACATCATCCTGCAAAATGACAATTCCCAAAATTCTTTCAATCTCAGAAAGCCTTAAAGTGCAGGTAATTTTTTCTGACTCAAGACTAGATATGTCTATATTATCGGTGATTTTACCACCAGCTTTTTGCTGAATGAAAGATGCAGCCGCCAGAGATATTTCACCCACAGAGGCAATGGGAACACCTCTTTCAAATCTATATGATGAATCAGTTGAAATTCCTAATTTTCGCGCGGCCTTTCTTATTTGAATAGAGTCAAAGCTAGCACATTCCAATAACACATTTTTTGTTTCCAAACCAATTTCTGTATTGACGCCCCCTATTACCCCAGCAATTGCAATGGGTTTTTTTGCGTCGGCAATAATTAATATAGTTTCATCTAATTCATACTCTTTTCCATCTAAAGCTAAAAGCTTTTCGCCTTTCCTAGCATAACGAACAATGATTTTATGACCCTCTATTTTATCATAATCAAAGGCGTGCATAGGCTGACCCCAGCCCAAAAGAAAGTAATTAGTTATATCAACAATGCTGTTGACTGGCCTCAAACCTAGCGCCGAAAGACGTCTTGTAATTTTTTCATCCGATACCTTAACCTGAATATCTTTAATAAGAGTTGCACTATACCTAGAGCAAACTTCTTTTTGTCTAATTTCAAGATCAATACTACTGCCAGAAGGCCTGTCTTCTACGCTAAAACTAAAAGGATCATTAAACTCACTATGCATTAAACAAGCGGCTTCTCTGGCAATTCCTTTTGTGCATAATAAATCTGGTCTGTTTGGCGTAATTTCTGCATCAAAAATGAAATCGTCATTTATTTTTTCAAGTGAACTCACTTCTATTCCAGCCATAGTAAGCATATGGGCAAGTCTTTCAGGACTATCCTTAATATTCGTAAAATCTTTTAACCAATTATAACTTATTAGCATTTTGAGTTCCTTATTAAGTGAATAACTTAATAAATAATTATAAAACTATACAAAAAAACATACATCCCGATTATAGATTCCCTCAAAGAAGCACACTTTTCGGGATAAATTCAGATATACAATTTATGTTTATTACATTCCATAAATTGCGTCTTCATTTGCCACTACACCCAATTTCTGAATGCGAGGTAAATTCAGACAAGCAGTTTATGTTTATTACATTCCATAAATTGCGTCTTCATTTAAAATTGTTTTAAAAATCTGTAATCATTTTCAAAAAATAATCTAATATCATTTACACCATATTTCAACATAGCTATTCTTTCCACACCCATACCAAAAGCAAATCCACTAAACTCATTATAATCATACTTTACAACTTTAAAAACCTCTGGATCAACCATACCAGCACCACCTATTTCAAGCCACCCGGTATTAGAACAAACACGGCAACCTTTCTGATTACATACAAAACAGGAAACATCTAAATCGGCACTTGGTTCTGTAAATGGAAAGAAATGAGGTCGAAATCTTACTTTAACATCCTTACCAAACATCTTTCTAGCAAAAACAGAAAGAGTTCCTTTTAAATCTGAAAAAGTTATATTCTTATCCACTAAGAGGCCTTCTACTTGATGGAACATAAACGAATGGGTGGCATCTACAGCATCCGGCCTGTAGACCTTGCCGGGTACAATGATAGCAAGAGGAGGTGACTCTTTTTCCATTACTCTAGCTTGAACAGGGGAAGTATGCGAACGCAAGAGAAGATCATCTTTAATATAAAATGTATCAAAAGCATCTCTAGCTGGATGATCAAGAGGAATATTCAGCGCTTCAAAATTATAACGCTCTTTCTCTGCTTCGGGCCCCTCTACCACATTGAAGCCTAAGGACACAAAAACATCACATATTTCATATATAGTTTTCGTAATTGGGTGCAGATGACCACATGCATTTTTAATGCCTGGGGTTGTAACATCAATATTAGCTCCTAAGCTAGATTCATTAGATGCACTTATATTGGCCTCAATTTCCTTATTAATCTTCTGCTTTAAAACATTAGCAGCTTTACCAACGTCTGCTTTTTGTTCAGCCGTTAAGTCTTTGAGGCCTTTTAAAATTTGACTAAGCTTACTCTTTCTTCCTAAATATTTTATTCTTATTTTTTCTATATCTTTTAAGCATTGAGCTTTATCAAGCTCAGAAAAAGCAGCTTTCTGTAATTCTTTTATCTCCTTAAGCATAAAATTATTTCAGCTTCTTTTCTATTTTCTTCTTTTCTTTGTCCAGTTGCTTCATTTTCTTAATGCTGGTTTTAATCTTACCGATTTTCTTTTCTGTTATTTTAATTTCATCAAGAGCATCTAAGTCCTCAATACCTTTTGGAATATAACTCTTATCACCCATAGCATCTAAAAGCTGCTCTGTTTCCCTATACCTTACCTCTAACACACGCAAAATATTATTCAACCTTCTATCTTTGCTGATTTCAGCTATGATTTCACCTAATTCTGCTTGCTGTCTTTTGATTTTTGCCATTATTATAGCTTTATTCATAGTTCTACCTCCTTATATATTATACCTATTAGATACTTTAAATAATTAACTATCAAGACGTTCGCATTCGCTCACTCTAAGAATTAAGACGCTCATTTTATTCGCTCTAAGGATTAAGCTTATTCTGTAAACCATAAAGCATTTTTCCTATTTCCTCACACATGCTATTTACTTTATCACTTGCAGCTTCATCCAGATAATTTAAATCATTACTTAATATAATAAGATCCTTAAAAGTTTTCATTTATTTTCTTAATCCTATATTTCACTTGATTTTGCTTTTTACTTAATCCTTTAAGCTCACTAACAATTCGTCAATCGTGAGCGTCTTAATCCTTAATCCTGCTTTTTTAATCCTGATTCTTTAACTAATTTTACTAGTTTTGAAAAAGCGTTGTCATCAGTTGCAGCAACTTCAGCCAACATTTTCCTATTCAAAACAATCTTGACCTTAGTTAATCCATTAATAAATTTTGAATAACCTATAGCATGCAACTTGCAAGCTGCTGTAATTCTAGTTATCCAGAGAGTTCTATATTCCCTCTTCTTAACCTTACGATCCCTATATGCATAGGCAAGCGCTCTATTAAGAGTTTCTTTGGCGCTTATGATAAGCTTACTACGCCCGCCTCTAGCACCCTTTACCGCCTTTAGCACCCGCTTTTTTCTTTTCTTTGATGCAGGCGCATGTTTTACTTTAGGCATAATTCAATTCCTCCTTAAAAAATTTTTATTAACTATAGGGTAATAACTGCTTTAATCGTTTTTCATCTTTCTGATCGACCATTGCACCCCGCCTTAAGCTTCTTTTTCTTTTTCTAGTTTTTTTACTTAAAATGTGACTACTACCAGCTTTATTGCGTTTAATTTTACCGTTTTTGGTTACTTTGAAACGCTTAGCCGTCCCTTTATTTGTTTTAAGTTTTGGCATTCAAGTTATCCTTCCTTTACTCTAAATAAGCTACTTTTTTTTTGGATCAATAAACATCATAATGGTTTTACCCATTTGATTGGGCTCTTTTGCTAGTTCGCCATACTGGCTAACATCACTAACAAATCTATCTAAAAGTCGTTTGCCAATTTCAGGATGAGTTACTTCTCTACCACGGTAGCGCAAACTCACTTTTACTCTTTCATCTTTTTTTAAAAAATTAATAGCTTTGGCTAATTTAACTTGATAATCATGCTCTTCGATTTTTGGCTTAAACTTAATTTCTTTTAAGTCAATTATTTTTTGGTTTTTCTTTGCTTCTTTAGCCCTCTTGGATTGTTCATACTTATATTTAGAATAATCCATTATACGACAAACTGGTGGATCAGCTGAAGGGGCAACCTCAACTAAATCAAGCTCTACATCCTGCGCCTTCTTAAGGGCATCTTCAATAGAGAGAATACCAATTTGTTCTCCTTCTTTACCTACAACTCTTACTTTGCTAGCCCTAATAAATCTATTTATTCTTGCTTCGCTAGAAATGGAACTCTCACCTCCTGTTCAATAAATCCTCGGCCAATACTTTTACAAATTCATCTAAATTAATATTACCTAAATCACCTTTTTTTAGCGATCTAATCGAAAGAGTATTATTCTTTATTTCTCGGTCACCCAAAATAACCATATAAGGAATTTTTTCCTGTTGTGCTTTTCTAATTTTATTACCTAGGGTTTCATTATTTAAATCAACTTCAACTCTATAGGTAGTATTCAATTTCTCACTAACTTCCAACGCGAACTCTTGAGCTCTTGATGTAACCGGAAGCATCCTTATCTGAACCGGCGCCAACCATAAAGGTAAATCAAAATCATAATGTTCCAGCAGCACACCCATAAAGCGCTCTATACTGCCTACGATTACTCTATGTAGCATAACGGGACGCTGCTTCTTACCTTGATTATCTATGTATGATAAATCGAAGCGTTCCGGCAGAGCAAAATCACATTGAATAGTTGCGCACTGCCATGGTCTTCCCAAGGCATCTTTAATCTTAATATCTATCTTGGGACCGTAAAAAGCTCCATCTTTTTCATTGATGTCAAATTTTTCACCCTCAGCTTCTAATGATTGAATAAGTATCTTTTCGGCATTATCCCAATCATGCTCTAAGCCGATATATTTTTCAGGACGAGTACTAACTTCGTATTCGTAATCAGTAAACCCAAAGTTAGCCATGACAGCTTTAACAAATTTGATTACCCCCACTATCTCTTCTTGCAGCTGATTTCGCATGCAAAAAATATGTGCATCATCCTGTGTAAAGCCTCTAACCCTAAGCAGTCCGTGTAAAACTCCTGACTTCTCATGCCTGTAAACAGTACCCAACTCAAAGAACCTTATAGGTAAATCATTATAACTTCTAATCTTTGATGCGTAAACTAAAATATGCGCAGGACAATTCATGGGCTTAACCACATACTCTTGCCCTTCTATATCAAAGAAATACATATTTTCCTTGTAAAAATCAGCATGCCCGGAAGTCTTCCAGATATCCGACTTCATTATGTGGGGCCCTAAAACCATCTGATAACCACGTCTGAGGTGCTCATTTTTTAAATAATCCACGATGAGACTTCTCAATAAGGCTCCCTTAGGATGATATACCACCAAGCCTGGCCCAACTTCCTGATGCATACTAAAATATCCTAGAGCAAATCCTTTTCGGTGATCTCTCTTTTTAGCTTCTTCAAGCCTATTCAAATAATCGTCTAATTCTTTTTTTGTTTCAAAAGCTGTAGCGTATATTCGAGTAAGCTGCGGATTCTTTTCGCTTCCCCTCCAATAAGCTCCGGCTACATTTAAAAGCTTGAAATGCCCTATCTCAGCAGTCGAATTAAGGTGAGGCCCTTTACAGAGATCAATAAAATCACCATCTTTATATATAGAGATTTCTCCATCCTCAAGCTCATCAATCAATTCTAATTTATACGTCTCATTTAAATCTTTAAAGAGTCTTTTGGCTTCATCTTTAGAAATAGTCTCTTTTTCAAATTTATAGTTCTTCTTTATAATTTCACGCATTTTCTTTTCAATGCGAGGCAAATCCTCTTCTTTTATGGGTTGATCAAGATCAAAATCATAATAAAACCCATTCTCGATTGACGGACCTATCCCCAGCTTTACATTTTTATACATGCTTTTTACGGCCTGAGCCATAACGTGCGAGGCTGAATGCCTTAGAGTATCTAACTTCATAACGTATTTCCTCGATTAGGATTAAGACGCTCATTTTATTCGCTCTAAGAATTAAGTTTTTTTACTTAATTCTGTACTCAAATCCTGCTTCTAACTTAATCCTTAATTCTTAATCCTGTTTTGTCTTGGTTATTGTTTTTTTATCCGCTCTACGCTATTTGCCCTTAGCCCTTCGCTATTAGCTATTAGCTATTTGCCATGCACCCGCTCTTACATTTCCGCATTCCTACGAAGCCAAGGACGAAAGTTGCTTGGCGAAGTAGAATGGTGGGCACAATAGGATTCGAACCTATGACCTCTTGCATGTCATGCAAGCACGCTAACCAACTGCGCCATGCGCCCCACCTTCGCTCATTCTAATATTTAAGTCACAAGTTACAAAACACAAGTCACAAGACACCAGTCATAAGTCACAAGCGAATAATTATCTTTTTGTTTTTTTCTATGTTTTTTTGCTTTTTACTTAATCCTTAGAGCTCACCAACAATTTGTCAATAATGAGCGTCTTAATCCCTGTCCGCCTCTGGCGGGATTAATCCTGTTTTGTCTTGGTTATTGTTTTTTATATGCCCTTAGCCATTTGCCATGCACTCGGGCTTACATTTTCGCATTCCTACGAAGCCAAGGACGAAAGTTGCTTGGCGAAGTAGAATGGTGGGCGAGGTGGGAGTCGAACCCACACGGATTATTCATCCATGGGATTTTAAGTCCCACGTGTCTGCCATTCCACCACTCGCCCTTATAAAAAATTAATATTTACTGGAGGCGGCAATCGGATTCGAACCGATGAATAACGGTTTTGCAGACCGTCCCCTTAACCGCTTGGGCATACCGCCTTTCGTTCTAACAAATATCTCTGAAATATTTGATATTTTCTATTTAAATATGGAATGTCTTTTTTAAGGTCATCATAGAGATAGTTTAATAATTTTAATGCTTCCGCAGATGCATAGCGCAACTGATAGCTTCTATGGCTATCAAATACTTTATTATGTATCAATTTGCATGATTTTGAAAGAGTTAAAGAAAGAGCTTGCAAAAAATTCTTACTCCCAGACGTAAAAATAACCTTAATTCTTCTTTTAGCTTTTTCTATATGTACACATCCGTCACCATCTAAATATCCGCGCACAAAATCAGAAAGAAAATCAATAGGAACTTGAGGAAATTTCATGGTAAGTGATTTGTTCGGATGAACCCCTAATTTTTCAAGATCAGTATAAATCTCGTGATCACCTATCCTTATGAAATATTTCCTCTTGCCATTTTTTGTAGTAGGAGGTAGTATTTTTATTGGATGCTGTGCTGCTAAAATGTGCTTAACTGATAATGTCAAACTATAATCTGTACTTACAAACCTAATATATTTACCTCTAATATACCATGCGTCTTCAAGGCTACCATCAGCAAACCAAAGCCCCAAAACGTATGCCATTGTTCGGGACCATGTTTTAAAGATATCTCTATTAACCTTATATTTTATTCCCACATTTTACTCCTTTAACTGCGTGCCAGTAATACTATATAGTCTCTAAATATAAACTTGATACCAATTTATCACTTAAAAGCGAAAAGTCAAGTGAAAAAAGCACTTAGGAATATTAACCTAAGTGCTGTATTGGTAATCTAATATAAACTTCCATAAATATGGTTATTAATTAGGTTCCACCCATTATAGCAACGTGTCCATCGCCATAAACAGCCTGATTTGAGGGATCTTCACCTAGAGAATCACTAGCTAAGGCTTCACCCAAAGACATCTGATACATATTAAGTCCAGCACAATCAAGATTAAAGGTAATGCCTTTGCCGTTTTTAGTAACCTCAAGGCTATCAAGGTAAGGATTTGACCCCGCAGTTAAGTCTGACCAGTTATTAGGGCAGTCACCCCCATTATTTTTAGCATAACTATAAATAGCTATAGAGCATTGCCTTAAATTACTCATTGTTCTTGTTTCAAGAGCCTGTTGCTGGCCAATGAATATACCTGTTAAACTAAGGCTAATCAAGATACTTATAATAACTACAACTATCATAAGTTCAACTAAAGTAAAACTTTTTAGCTTCCTCTTCAAAATTCCATCTCCGGGCATAAAATTAACATATCAGCCGATCGGCTAATATTAGGTAAAAAGCACTTAAAGCTACTCCTTAAGTGCTTTTTACATTCTTAACAACTGCTAGTGACCATTAACTATGGAGATGTATCAACAGCACCATCAGCTCGAAGTTCATAATCAGTCGCATTATCACCGTCATCATCAGTAACTAATACATCGCTTGCTTTCAAACTATAAAGATTGCCGCTAGCATCTTCATACTCGTAAGTGAATGCATTGCCATCAATATTAGTATTAATGTCAGACATGCCTTCAATATATTCGGGATCCAAAGCAGCTAAAGTAGCAGGTAACTCTCCAGAATTATTCTTAGCATGAGCATATAGAGCAATACCTATCTGGCGCATGTTACTGGCTACCTGAGTCTTTAAGGCTTCCTGACGAGCTGTAAATACACCCGGAAGTAACAGGCTTAACAAAATACCTATAATAACCATAACAATCATCAACTCGACGAGTGTAAAACCTTTTTTACTTTTCATCTTGTCCACCTCCTTCTTTAATGAAATTTTCTATTTATCTTGTTCAACGTGAGTATCCATATAAACAGACATACTACAATGATTACAACGAATTAAAACCTCACTGGCCCCAACACTATTTACTGATTTGCCCTTGACTAGAAACTCGTAATCACTAATTGAGTTAGTGCAAGGGCATTTAAAAACACTAAGGTTACTTATGTACCCTTCGGTAACCAACTCATTATAGTCTTGGGGGAAATTATCATGGCTCATTGCCCAAGCATTTAAAACTTGTGAAGCCTGACGTAAATTATTAGCACATTGTGTCTTTACTGCTTGCCTGTTAACACCGAAGACACTGGGTAACATAAGCCCTAAAATTATAAATATAACAGAGAGCGACATTAATAATTCAATTAATGTATAACTTCTATTTATCGGGCGCTCCATCAACACCCTCATTTTAACCAATTTATCATACCTTTTCTTTGTTATTTAAATTATATCATAGGTTAAAAGATTTGTCAATTATATGCCTTGATATATAGCTTTTAGATTTATCTTTCAACACACTGCAATTAAACGACTTATCTATTACATAGTAGGTGTTAATCGTTTCACCAAAACATGCTGATTTACCGCTTTTCTGATTAGCCACTATTAAATCTAAACCCTTGCTTTTAAGTTTCGCTTTAGCATTCTCATATAGATTTTCAGTCTCCAAAGCAAAGCCCACAAAAATTTTGCCCTTTTTATACGGTTTAAGACATTTTAGTATATCTGGGTTTTTTATTAGTTGAAGAGATGGTTCAAAAGTATTCTTTTTGATTTTCTGTTGATTAATTTTTTTTACACGAAAATCAGATACTGCCGCAGCCATTATCAGACAATTAGCCCATCTTATATTATCTTTTAAGGATTTAAGCATCTCTTTGGCAGTAGTAACCTCAATACGCTTAACACCTGCGGGTTTCTTTAGAGCTACCGGCCCGCTCACTAAAATAACTTTATGTCCCCGTTTTTTTACTGCTTTAGCCATTTCATAACCTAAATATCCAGTAGAATAATTAGAAATAAACCTTATGGGATCTATGGGTTCTCTGGTGGGTCCAGCAGAAATCAAAAAATTGAGGCTTTTTTTCCGTGTCATATTATAGCTGTTTGAGACTTTTAAAAATCAGATTAATTTCCTGCAGATGCCCCATGGCTAATTTATTATTCAAAAGCTTACCCTTTATGGGACCAGAAAATTTGTAACCTCTTTTTTTTAGGGTGCTGATATTTTCAGTTACTACTTTATTTTTATACATATTTTCATGCATAGCCGGACAAATAAGTACTTTGGCTTTAGTTGATAACACCGTTAGGGA
>JAVCCI010000049.1 GCA_030765555.1 Candidatus Kappaea frigidicola | reverse complement strand
TGAGAAATTTGGTGGTGACTCTATGGGTGAAATTGAGAGAAATTACAAAGCTTATTTACAGCAAATTGAAGGTTTTTAAATGAATTTATATTTAGTCGGTTTTATGGGTAGTGGTAAAACAGCTGTCGCAAAAGAGATTGCTGAAAGTACTGATTTAAAATATATAGAGATGGATGAGCTGATTGAAAAAAAGGAAGCTCGTAGTATAAATGATATTTTTAAAGATAGCGGAGAGGATTATTTCAGAAAAGTAGAAAAAGAGGCCTTGAAGGAAATTAGTCTTGCTGATAATCAGGTAGTATCTTGTGGTGGAGGAGTTGTTATTGATGAAGCAAATGTTAATCTTATGAAAGATTCAGGTGTTTTAATTTGCCTGCAAGCAAGTCCTGATGTAATTTATAAAAGAGTTAAAAATAATAAAGATCGCCCCCTTTTAAATGTGGAAAATCCTCAAGTTAAAATAGAAGAATTATTAAGAATAAGAAGACCTTATTATCAAAAGGCTAACTATATAATTGAGACAGACAATCTTTCTGTACAACAAGTGGCCCAAGAGGTCAAAAGCATTTTTTTAAAATAGACAATGGATTCTAGAGATTACTTAATTGCCTTGAATATGGTTGAGGGCCTCAGTACTTTGAAGGTCCACAAGCTATTGAAATATTACAAAAATCCTTGCGATATTTTCAAGGCCTCCGCAATAGAGTTGGTGCGAATTGCAGGCATAAAGATGGAAATAGCTCAAAGCCTAAGATTATTTCCATCCTCAAAAAGTTTTTCCCAAGAGCTAGAGTTAATTGATAAACATAAAATTACTATCCTTATCATTCAGGATGATGAATATCCTTCAATATTAAAGCAGATTAGTGATCCACCTATTGTTTTATATATTAGAGGACAATATCTAGAAGCAGACAAATTAGCTCTAGCTGTTGTTGGTTCGCGCAAGTCATCAGAATACGGTCTTAAAACGGCAAAGGCAATAAGTCTTGATTTGGCTAAGAAGGGCATTGTAATCGTCTCTGGTTTAGCTAGAGGCATTGATACTCAGGCCCACCAGGGAGCTCTTTTAGCTAAAGGAAGGACGCTTGCTGTTCTAGGTAGCGGTCTTTTAAAGATATATCCTGCAGAGAATGCGACACTTTATAATGAAATAGTTGCATCCGGGGCAGTCATTTCAGAATTTCCCCTAAACTGTCCACCCTATAGATACAATTTTCCTCGCAGAAATAGAATTATCAGTGGTTTATCTTTGGGGGTAGTTGTTATTGAAGCTAGGCAAAAAAGTGGTTCTCTGATAACAGCTAATATGGCCTTAGAGCAAGGTCGAGATGTTTTTGCTATACCTCATAGAGTAGGTTTTTTTACATCCTCAGGTACAAATGATCTCATTAAACAGGGAGCTGTCCTTGTTCAGGGTGCTAAAGATATTATAGATGAGTTAAACCCCGAAATTAAAAAATATTTGCAATATGCTGTAAAAAGTGGCACAATTACTCAAGATAGTCAGAAGGTTTCTACGAAGCTACAATCAAAAGAGATGCAAGAAAACCTTTGTGAGTTGATAAGTCTTCAGGCCAGAACCTACCAAGAATTGGTTATTTGTTTTAGCGGCAAAGAAGAAGGGCTTGAAAATAATTTAACAGCGCTTGAGGTAAAAGGTATTATAGAGAAGACTTCCAGCGGTAAATTTAAGAAAAGTAATACAGGAGAGTAAATTGCCGAAATATTTAGTTATTGTTGAGTCACCTACAAAAGTCAAGACAATCAGTAAGTTTCTAAATAATGATTATGAGGTTGAAGCCTGCGGAGGTCATATTAGAGATCTTCCCAAAAGTCAGATTGGGGTAGATATAGAAAAAAACTTTGAACCTGAGTATAAGGTGATTACAGCTAAAAAAAAGATTGTAGCTCAAATCAGGAAAAGCGCTAAAGATAAAGACACTCTTTTTTTAGCGTGTGACCCTGATAGAGAAGGTGAAGCCATAGCCTGGCATATAGCTCATATAGTAAAAAAGGGGCCTAAAATAAAAAGAGTAGTATTTAATGAATTGACCAAAGATACTGTCTTGGCCGGGTTTAATAATTCAAGTGATATAAATATGGATAGAGTTAATGCCCAGCAGGCCAGACGTATTTTAGATAGAATAGTTGGGTATCAGTTAAGTCCGCTTCTCTGGAAAAAAGTTGGTCGAGGTCTCAGTGCTGGTAGAGTCCAATCGGCAACTTTAAATATTCTGGTGGTTCGCGAAAGAGAAATAAAGGCTTTCGTAAAAGACGAATATTGGCAGTTAACAGCTGATCTATCTAAAAAAGAAAATCAGGATAAACATTTTAGCGCAAAATTAGAAAAAATTAATAATAAGAAAGCTGAAGTAAAGGATGAGAAGACAGCCGCCGAGTTAACCCAAAAACTTAAGGCAGCTGATTTTATTGTTGAAAGCATTACCCAGAAAACTCAAAAAAGAAATCCCAAGCCACCCTTTATAACTAGCAGTCTTCAGCAAGCAGGCTTTAATACATTACGCTATACAGCATCAAAGACTATGGCTATTGCTCAGAAGCTCTATGAAGGTATTAGTTTGGATGAAGAGGGTAGCACAGGCTTAATTACTTATATGAGAACTGATTCTGTGGCCATTGCTAATGTGGCTCAAGAGCAGGCACGTGATTATATAGCTAAAACTTTTGGTGATAAATTTTTACCAGAAAAATTCAGGGCTTACAAATCAAAGAAAAGTGCCCAAGAAGCCCATGAAAGCATTAGACCAACTTCAGTATGGAGAACTCCTGAAAGTATTGAACAACACTTATCTAAAGAACAATTTCTGCTTTATAAGCTTATTTGGGAGAGATTTATATCTGCCTGTATGAAAGAAGCTCAGGTGTTTCTGACTTCAGTTGTTATTAAAGCAGATGAATGCAGCTTTAAAGCTACAGGATTAAAAATTATTTTTGAAGGCCATTTGAAAGTATTTAAAGACAGCGAAGAGAATGAAGAAAGCAAAATCTTACCTGATATAGAAAAGGGTGAGGTGCTTAATCTAATAGAATTGTTACCTTCCCAACACTTTACCCAACCACCTCCAAGATATACTGACGCTAGCTTGATTAAGGCTCTAGAAGAAGAAGGCATTGGCAGGCCGTCCACTTATGCTCCGACTATCAGAACATTACTTTTTCGTCATTATGTTGAACG